>JBFFMO010000597.1:0-3697 GCA_041554035.1 Allomicrovenator sp.
AGTTGCGCTGCATCTGCCGGATTTGCGGCACATTCCAGAGCTGGTCTTTCATGATGTGTTCGTACTCTTCGATCACGCCTGGTTTTCCGAACCAGCCCTCTTCGATACGAATATAATCTTCGCGGATTCGCGCTGATTCCGGCACGATCGAATGGTTCCAACAGCCTTCATCGATACGCAGATTGCTGAGCATGGCTGCGGCGTGCTGGTACTGCACACCGGTATAAGGAGTGAACGTGTTTGCCAAAAACAGTCCAGCGAACACGAGACTCCACGCCGAAAAACGGGTTTTTTCGGACCGCTCCCATGTGCTTTTTTTGAAGACCGGAAAGGTCACGAAGAGCAAAATTAGGAGCGCCCACAAGAGCAGCTCACGAGGAATCATCGTGGGTTCTGGGACCTTGCCGTAAGCAACCAGGCTGAGCGCGCAAATGACCATGCCAGCGGGCAGAATCTTCGTGCCGTGTCGTCGAATCGTGTTTCGCAAAAGGACCAGGTCTTCATTGGTTGCAAAACCACACCAACCCACAAACATTACAAAAACAAAGGCCGGGGCCATGGTCAGAGTCAGCGGAATATGGAAAACGATCCCCAATAACCAGGCCAGTCGATGCCTGTTCAACATGAAGAGCAGGGCGATGGTCGCTTCGATGCTGATCGCCAACCACGGCCAGACCGGGTCCAAATATGCCAGCTTGGGCAGTCCCCAATACACGATGAGCTCGTCGACTCCGTAGTTCGCGCAGCTGGTTACGGGGTTTAGAAAGTCACGATTGAGCTTATGGAATGCCGCCATGGCGTAGGTGACGACCGTCAGCCAACGCACGGTCTGCATGAAAGCCGCCGAGGCATCCAGGTGTCCTCGCCAGAGCCTAAGGTGCTGAACGATCGCGGCGCCGCAAATAAAGAGCAGAAAAACAGATTGTGTGAGTTGGTCGCGCAAGAAAAAGAGCGGGATCGCTAGGCCTGTTGCGCATAACAACCAGGCCAGAAGTCCCGGTCGCCACGCCATCATTAAGATTCCGAGCACATAAATGATATTTGCTGGCATCCAAGAAGGGAGCGACGCGTCGTCGAGCCAAAGGTGCGAAAACGACGCGAGCAAAAATGCAAAGGTCAGGACGCGGTAGGGCCAACCCGGGAAGCTCCGCAGAAGCAGGGCGCTTGCGGTGGGTTCAAGATTTGATTCTAACTTAGACAACAGATGTTCCAAACGCGACGAAACTTGAATATTCGACCAAAGTGTGGGACGAACTCGCCCGCGAGGCACGCAAAATCGTTTCAATTCTTGATTGAGACGACGTGTCTTCGTCGTAGCCGTCGCCGGCCTTGGCCCCACGCTGCGGACGAATCAGGAATCCCCTCGGAGTTTTTCCATGCTTTCGATTAAAGAAGCTCTCACATCCACGATCGGCCGCAAGTACCTCATGGGTGCCAGCGGATTGCTCTTGGTTGGCTTCCTTGCCTCTCATCTTGCCGGCAACATCTTGTTGTACTTGCCTGAGGGCACGGCGTTCAACCTCTACGCAAAAGGTCTTGTCGACCTTGGGCCATTGCTTTGGATTGCAGAAATCGGCCTCTTGGGCCTTTTCGCGCTGCATATCCTGGTGGCCTTGAAGCTCCACTTCGCGGGCGGCAAACAACGGGGCCGTCAGTACAACGTTGCCCAGAAGACCAAGGGCGGCAAAAGCAAATACAACCTGTCGTCGACCAATATGATTTGGACCGGCATCGTGTTGGCTGTGTTCCTGGTCGCTCACGTGGCTTGGTTCCGCTTCGAAGTCTTTGTGCAGGGCGATTACACGACCATGATCGATGGCGTCGCTGCTCGTGACCTTCATCGACTTGTTGTCGATACGTTCAAGAATCCTGTGATTGTTGTGTTCTACTCAGCGGTTATGGTTTTCCTCGGTTTTCATCTCCGACACGGTTTTTGGAGCGCCTTTCAATCCCTTGGGTTGATGGCTCCAAAATACAGCAAAGCAATCGAGCTTGCGGGGATTGCCATCGCAATCGCGTTCGCAGCTGGATTCCTCGGTATCCCTTCTTTTATCTACTTCATGAAGTAAAGCGGAGTTAGACCATGATCCTCGAATCAGGCATTCCAGCCGGCCCGCTGCAAGAGAAGTGGAGTCGCTATAAAGAGTCGATGAAACTCGTCAGCCCTGCCAACAAGCGTAAACACACGGTTATCGTGGTGGGTTCTGGACTTGCTGGTGCTTCGGCAGCGGCAACTCTTGGCGAGCTTGGCTACAAGGTTAAGTGTTTCTGCATCCAAGATTCGCCCCGTCGCGCGCATTCGATTGCGGCGCAGGGCGGCATCAACGCCAACAAGAATTACCCCTACGACGGCGACAGCACGTATCGCTTGTTCTACGACACCATCAAAGGTGGCGATTACCGCTCACGCGAAGGCAACGTCTATCGTTTGGCCGAGATGAGCGGCGCCATTATCGACCAGTGTGTCGCTCAAGGCGTTCCGTTCGCACGTGAATACGGCGGAGAGCTCGCCAACCGTTCATTTGGTGGTGCGCAGGTTTCGCGTACATTTTACGCACGTGGACAGACCGGACAGCAGCTGCTTCTGGGCGCCTACGGTGCCTTGAATCGCCAAATCGAAGCCGGAACCGTCACGATGTATTCGCGACGCGAAATGCTCGACCTGGTGGTCATCGACGGCAAAGCGCGCGGCATCATCTCGAGAAACCTGATTACGGGTGAACTCGAGAAATTCGCCGGTCACGCGGTCTTGTTGGCCACGGGCGGTTATGGACGCGTGTTTTTCCTTTCGACGAACGCGTTCAACTCCAACGGAACAGCAGCATGGCGTGCGCACAAACGCGGAGCCCTTTTTGCAAACCCATGTTTCGTTCAGATTCACCCCACCTGCATTCCAGCATCGGGTGATTATCAGTCGAAACTGACCCTGATGTCCGAGTCGCTTCGAAACGACGGCCGGGTCTGGGTTCCTCGCGAAAAAGAAGACGCCGCGGCGATTCGCGAAGGGCGCAAAAAAGCCAAAGACATCACGCCTGATAAGCGTTGGTACTACTTGGAAGAGAAGTACCCGAGCTTCGGCAACTTGGTTCCACGCGACGTGGCCTCACGCAACGCGAAGTTGGTATGCGACGAGGGTCTGGGTGTGAACCCAACTGGCCGCGCCGTTTACTTGGATTTCGAAGACGCCATCAAGCGCGACGGAAAGGACGGAGTTGCCGACAAGTACGGCAATCTCTTCGACATGTACGCCAAGATTACGGGTGAAAATCCGTATGAAATGCCCATGAAGATCTATCCGGCCATTCACTACACCATGGGCGGCCTTTGGGTTGATTATAACCTGATGACCACCGTCCCAGGGCTTTTCGCCTTGGGCGAAGCCAACTTCTCGGATCATGGCGCAAACCGGCTCGGTGCCAGCGCGTTGATGCAGGGATTGGCTGACGGGTATTTTGTGGCTCCCCACACCGTGGGCAACTACCTCGCGACCTCGAATTTCCTGGCCGCCGAGCTCAAGGCTCCGGTCACCGAAGAGCACCCGGCATTTGCCAAGACTCTTGCGGAAGTTCAGGCCGGTATCGATGAGATGTTGGCTGCCGGTAAAAACGGCACCAAGTCGGTCATCGACATCTACCGTGAACTCGGTGAGGCGATGTACGACTACGTCGGCATGGAACGGACCAAAGATGGGCTTGAA
>JBFFMO010000598.1:0-3694 GCA_041554035.1 Allomicrovenator sp.
GCTGCCACAACGAGCAGCGCAAAGGGGGCCACAGGGCCCGCAGCCATACCGGCGAGCGCTGATACGTAGAGGCAAGATGACGTGATATCGTTGCCGCAGATCGCGGTTGCGGCGAACTGGCCAAGTTTATGTCCTGGCTCGGGCGGGGCAGCGTTGGGGTCGACTTTGATGTCGTCGATCTTTTCCGAGCTTCCCCAGCCCGCAAACGACCAACCTCCAGGAGGTCCCCCATCGGCCAGGGATTGAGCACTTGCTTCGTCAGTCATAGATTTTCTCATCAACATTCAAGGAATGGAGCGGCGCCTTTCTGCCTCTGCGCAACCGTCTTGTCGAGGCATTTTCTTCAATGCACACAAGATGACACAAGAATTTGGCTGAAAGCGTTGCCGATGGTGAACCGCGTCGGGCCAGCGGTCAAGAATGGGGCAAGAAACGCTTGAGCCCGACAAAAAGCCGGGCTCAAGAGGTATGATGTTGATGAAAACATCACGAAAAGCAGATCTAAAAACGTGCGACATCCATCCATTCATTCATTCGACCGGGGACATTCATTTATCATCCATTTCCCGATCACTGCACTCGACCTGCACGCCACGGAGCATCTGCGACCTGCGGCTCGGAACCAACTGAAAGAACCTGAAACATTCTTAACCTTGTGGACGTAACGACTTGCGAAAGCCTCACGTGTGCGGGAGGATTGCCTACATGACACGAACTTCAGGCAATCTTCCTAAGCCGCTCACTCCTTTTGTGGGGCGAACGGCCGACCTAACCACGATCCGTGAGCTCTTCGACTCGGGACATCGTCTTGTGACGGTCTTGGGGCCTGGTGGTGCGGGGAAGACTCGAATTGTGACCGAGTATGGCCATCGATTTGAGGGCCGCTTCGCCTCGGTTTGGTTTCTGGACCTGACTCCCTTCGAGAACGCTGATGATGCGCTTTCGAGCACTCTGGGGCTTCTGGGCATCACGACGACCGGAGCTCCGGCGACGGCCATTGCGCGTCATTTTGATTCTTTGGGCCGTGTGCTTCTGATTGTCGATAATCTGGAGCATGTGCTCGAAGATTTTGCCCCATACCTGGTCGAATTCCTGCGCGTGAACAAAACGACGCAGATTTTGGCGACTTCGCGCGAGCCTTTGCATGTGGTTGGGGAACATCAGCATCGATTGAGTTCTCTGACAGTCGACGAGGCGGTGAGCCTTTTTGAAAGCCGGGCACGCGCTCAGGCACCCACGTTTTCGATGGACAGCGCTTCACGCAAAGCCATCATCGAAGTTGTGGAACGTGTCGATTTCTTGCCTCTCGCGATCGAACTCGCGGCTTCCCGAGCCCGGATGATGACGCCGGTGGCATTGGCAGAGCGGTTGACCAGCCGAATGTCCGCCCTGAAAAGCAAAGACCGCGATCGTCCTGAACGCCATCGCACGATCGCCGCCACGATTGAGTGGTCATGGGAGTTGCTTGACGACAAGCTCAAGCGCGCGTTGATGGACATATCGGTGGTGCGCGGCCCCTTTGATGTTGAGGTCGCGGCCGCGATCTTTGCCGATCCCGACGCCGAAGAAATGGTGGAGGGATTGCTCGACCAATGCCTTCTGGAACGCGTCGTAGACGGCCGATTTCGGATGTTTGAGACGGTGCGTGGATTTGCCACGGAACGTCTGGAAGAGAGCTCTCATGCACGTGTGGTTTGGCGACGGCACGCCCGCTATTTTGTGCAAAAAGTTGAGGCGACCCAACCTCGTGAGCTCGCCACGATGCGTTTCGCAGTGCCGAATCTTCTGGTGGCTGCCGAACGTGATATCGACCTCGATCTGCGCGCGGCGTGCTGGATTGCGGCCGGACGTGTTTGCCGCGAGACCGGTGGCGTCGCTCCGTTGATTCCTCACCTGATTCAAATCCCGGACTTGACCAACGATCCCGGGCGTATCGCCGAGTCACTCTATCTGGTGGCTCTTGGATATGCGGAATCGCTCAAATTTCAAGAAGCCCTCGATTTTGCGAAACGCGCTGGAGAAATGGCCGAACAAAACGGTCATGTCGATACGGCCGCGTTGGCGCATTCGGCGCATGGGACGTATTTGTCGCGTGTCAGCCGCCCCAGCGACGCCTTGCCGATCCTGGAGCACGCGTATGAATTGGCGGCGGGGTCTCAGAATGCGGATGTCCGCTTGAGAGTCCGCGCCCAATTGGCCACGACGCTCTTCCAAATGGGACAGGTTTCACGTGGTGAAGCGCTGCTCGCCGAGAATATTGACGAGGCCAACCATCTTGGTGATCGGCGGACGGCCGCACGTGGATTAGCGCAGCTGGCTTTGCATTCGATGGAATCTGGCGCGCTGATGCGTGCGGAGGTCATGCTTTTGGATGCCGAGAACATGCTTGAGTCTCAAGGTGATCCGGTCTGGCTTGCCACGGTTCAAGTCGGACGCGGCGACCTTCAGCGACGAAAAGGCCATCTGGTTGAGGCTCGAGCCCATTATGAACGCGCGGTGGGGACGGCACAGGCCTCGGCGTCGATCGACCTGCAGGTTCGTGCGCTTTCGGGATTGGCGATGACGCTTGGCTCGGCTTCGGATCGCGGCCACCTGATCACGGCTCTTGAGCGGGTGGGTGAAGAAAGCGAGTCGTTGGAGGCGAACCTCTTGCGTTCACGCATGGCGTTTTTTGATATCGCTTTTGATAACCCGCCGCTCTCGCGCCATGCGGCGCGTGCGGTCTTTCAATCCGAAGCGGTGTCGCTCGGCTGGCGTGCGGTCTTGGGTGGTGTCTACGCGCTTGGATACGCGATGACCTACGACGGCCCCGCATTTGACGAGGTTCTGGCCAACGCACGAGCGCTGCTCGCCCCCGGCGTATTTGCCGAGAGCTATCTGGATGCCGTGTCCTTGGTGGGCGACGCGTTGATGGAGCGTATCAAGCTGTCACCGTCGGCTTGGCAGGAGCAGCTCGAAGAAATCGGTGCTCTGGCTGCCATGCCTGACCCGTCTCTTGGGCCGTGGCCCCAATGGGAAGCCGCCAATATCCTGACCTTGTTGCTCGAACGCCGTGTCAAACCCGACACAAAGACCCTTTTGCTGCGATTGAGTGAAGACGCGCGAACGTTCTACCCGCCTGGCGTGGATGAGCCCGTTGATTTTACTCGGCGTGGGGCGCTTCGTCTGATTCTTCTGGGTCTTGCGACTCAACGAAAAGACCATCCCGGAACCGGGATTTCGTTGGATGATGTGGTCGAACTGGGCTGGCCTGGTGAGCGTGTGACGCCCGAAGCGGCGGCCTCGCGAGTCTACACCGCGATTCGAACCCTTCGCGGGTTCGGTCTGGATGAATACCTTCTCACATCAGACGAAGGCTACCTTTTGTCCACCGACATCGAAATCGAGTTCCTCTGAGGACTCGCTTCGCTCGGCTGTCGGGTTTCAGGCGGTCAGGTTTCAGGTAGGCGGGTTTCGGGTAGGCGGGTTTCGGGTAGGCGGGTTTCGGGTGCGCCTGGCCCGCAGGCCCTATGGCCTGCATTGCGCCTGGTCCGCGGGCATCTTTCCCGCCCTGCGAGGGGTCCGCAGGCCCTATGGCCTACCTTGCGCTTGGTCCGCAGGCCCTATGGCCTGCATTGCGCTTGGTCCGCAGGCCCTATGGCCTGCATTGCGCTTGGTCCGCAGGCCCTATGGCCTGCATTGCGCCTGGTCCGCA
>JBFFMO010000599.1:0-3664 GCA_041554035.1 Allomicrovenator sp.
TCGATTTGGATCGAGGAGCTCTACGTCGATCCAAAGGCCAGACGCCTCGGAGTCGGTCGACTTCTGGTCGAAATCTTGTTGGATTGGGCCGAAGACAACGCGATCACGGGCGTCGATCTTGAGGCCTATCAGGGCAACACGCCCGCTTCGATCCTCTACCGAAGTGTTGGGTTTCAGCGTATCGGTCGAGAACGATTTTATTTTAATCTGGCTTCCGCGAGACGCCTGTGAATACGGACGCGCCGCGCATCCTGGTTTTTTCGAGCGACGACGCATCTCGGGCACGCCTCACCAAGTCTGTGGCTCGCGCTTTAGACGTCGAGCCGATTTCGTGTCATTCGATCGACGAAGTCAGAGATCAATCCTTGGGGTTTAGAGCCGACGTCATCGTCGTCGACCACGCGCCAAACGACCCTCATGTGGCTTCGCTGCTGAAATGGCTCAAGGAAGCCGGAATTCGGGGAGGGTTGGTTCATTTATCGGATGACCAACCGCAAGATTCCGCGAAAGGCTTATGGCTGACCCGCGACGTGCGCGGCCATGTTCTGGGCGACGCCGTCAGTCGCCAACTCGTATCCAGCGCCCCCAAACCTCGAAAGACCAATGGGAAGTTCGACGCCTTCAGGGTCACGCTGGATGACCTTGAAAAGGCACTCGACGACGTGAACTCAACGCTCGATGTCGTCAAGAGCCTGCGTGACACCCACGAACTCTTGGCCGCGCTGAACCTTGGACCCCCGACGCGGGAGATGGCTTCAGTCGTCACCGATGACCAACCGCCGAGCGAAGATGATGTAAGAGCCTTCATCTCGCAGCTCAAGGCACTGGTCGGCGAGCGTGATCCAACGCAAGCCCGCATCATGTTATGTGGACGCGATGAACGTGTGGCACGGTTTCGAGAGATGCTTGAACCCCATGCAACAGTAAGCCATGTCGTGCATCGTGATTCGTTGGTTCCCGCCTGTGAATTACTCGCGCCCCACGTGGTCGCGGTTTTCGATGAGAACGACCGTCAAACTCGAGAAACGTTGGTCCTTCTGCGCCAGATCTTGCCAGGATTGAGTCCGACCGTGGCCCTGCTGGGACGACCTGGTCGACCGGTCGACCGGCATCTGGCCTACGAAATCGAAGCCGCATTTGACGCCGACGTACCTCTCGCGACCACAGCCACCGCCTTGATCAATGCGGCTCATGCTGTCGCTCTAAAAGCTCCGCGCATCCTCATCGTCGATGAAGACGGTTCGTATGTTGAAGTGAACGAAGCCGTTGAACGCATGGGTGGCCGCGCCGTTCTTCTCGAAGATCCCACTCGCCTGCTGCGCTTCGTCTCGGAAACCACGGTTGACGCGGTCGTCCTATCGCCGTCCTACGCCAAGGTCAGCGGTTTTGATCTCTGCCGGTCACTTCGGGCTGCTCACGGCTCAAGTATTCCAATCGTCTTCCTCGCAGATCACGCGGACCACACCACTCGCTCAGAGGCGTTTCGAGCCGGCGGAGACGATGTGATCGCGCTTCCATGGGTCATCATGGAAGTCCAACGACGCATCCGTCATTTGGTGGAGCTACGACGGCTGCGGGCGCAGGTCACACACCGAGACAACCTGACCGGAGTCCAACATATAAGTGGGTTCAAGGCGGCGTTGAAACAAGTCTACGAGGCCTTAGGAGCTGAACAGCAGGTCTCCTTTGCCGGATTTGAAGTGTGCAATTTCGCCGAGTTGCGTGCAAAACACGGGGAAGCCTGTGGACGCACCGTCCTGAGACACGTTGCGGATACACTCGCCCAAAACTTCGACGAAGAATTCGTGTTCCGTGGATGGGGCGAGCGTTTTTTTGTGATCTCCTCGCGCGTGCTCTCCGAAAACTCCAAGGACACACCTTGGGCTCCTATTCTCGACATCTCCAGGGTCACATTTCGAGACGCCTCAGGGCGCGGATTCTATGCGTCGGTGAACGCGGCGCATCTGGTCGCCCCGCCCGGCCATGTTTCTGTGAACGGCTGCATCGAGGGCTTGCTGCGTATTTTATCACGCTGCGGCACTCTAGGAAGTGCCCAACTGCTGACCGCTCGAATTGACAGTCCGACCGACGGTGCACCTCTGTCCGAACTGCCGGCATCGAATCCGGCAAGAAGGTGGAAGCCGGTCGTCTTGACACGTGAAGACGACTGATTTAGCTTCCGCCCGCATCAATTCTGATGATGCGGTCGCTCCAACGAACGGGTTGAATCATGGCGCTTCAGTTCTCTCCTGGGACCGAAACAGAGTTCATTGAACTCATTTCGCGATACCCCACGCGGCACGCCGCTCTGCTGCCGACCCTCTTTCTGGCTCAGAAAGACTTCGGTTGGATCTCTGTGGAAGTCATGGATTACGTCGCTTCGCGGCTGGAATTATCACCTTCGAAGGTGCTGACGACCGCCACGTTCTACACGATGTACAACAAGCAACCCGTGGGCCGCTGCCATATTCAAGTCTGCACCACGCTGTCCTGCGCGTTCCGCGGGGGTTACGAGCTTCTTGAGAAGCTCGAAGATCGCCTTGGCATCCGAGCCGGCGAAACCAGCGCGGACGGACATTACACCCTGGGTGAAGCGGAATGCCTCGCCTCGTGCGGCACCGCTCCGATGTTTCAGGTCACGGATTCGCTCGGCGATATCGCGTACTTCGAAAACTTGGATTCCGACGCCGCGCTTGATGCCGTTCTCGCCAAATTGAACGAACGCATCGAAAGCCTACCTGATCCCCGCAAAATGCACTGAGGAATCCCATGGAAGAGCTCTTTCTGAGTCGCAATTTTAGCGTCGAGAACGCCCACACCATTTCGGTCTACGAAGGCGGCGGTGGCTACGCAGCGCTTAAGAAAGCGGTGACACTTGAGTCCCAGGCGATCATTGACGAAGTCAAGAAGTCGAACCTGCGTGGACGCGGTGGCGCCGGATTCCCAACGGGAGTCAAATGGGGCTTCATGCCCAAAGAGTCCAACCTCCCCAAATACCTCACCATCAACGGTGACGAGGGAGAACCTGGCACCTTCAAAGACCGCTACATCATGGAGCTCGACCCTCATCGTCTGATCGAGGGCTGCATCATCACGGCTTGGACACTTGGCCTACGCTACGGCTACATCTACGTCCGTGGAGAATTGCAGGTGGCCATCCGACGGCTTGAATCCGCCCTCAAAGAGGCCTACGCCAAAGGCTACCTGGGCACGAAGATTCTGGGCAAAGATTTCGACTTCGATCTCTACGTCCACCCAAGTGCTGGCGCGTACATTTGTGGCGAAGAAACCGGCATGATCGAAGGACTTGAGGGCAAGCCAGGTCAACCCCGGCTCAAGCCCCCCTTCCCCGCCGTTGTGGGAGCATTTGGTGCCCCCACACTGGTCAACAACGTCGAGACGATCGCGGCGATCCCGTTCATCATCGAACGCGGCGGCGAACACTGGGCGGCACTCGGCATCGAGAAAAACGGCGGCCCCAAACTTTACGGGTTGAGCGGCCATATCAAACGCCCTGGCGTCTACGAAGCTCCAAGCGGAATCACGGTGCGTGAACTGCTCGAAGAGTACGGTGGTGGCATGCTTGAGGGCTCGGAACTCAAAGCATTTATCCCCGGCGGTTCGTCGTGCAAGGTCATGTTGCCCACAGCGCTTGATGCCCAAA
>JBFFMO010000600.1:0-3658 GCA_041554035.1 Allomicrovenator sp.
CGACACATGTTGGACGACGTCCTTTCCGCGCTTGCGCATGCCCATGCGCGTGGCGTGATCCACCGAGACATCAAACCCGACAATATCTTGATGGGCTCGTATCCAGACGGCGAACCACGCACGGTTTTGACCGATTTTGGAATCGCGTACGCCATCGAACGAAATACCACCACGTACGGGTCCGACATCACGGCCCGCAGCAACGAAGACATGTCGGGAACGCCACTCTATATGGCACCCGAACAATTTCGCGGCGAATTTCGTGACTACGGTCCGGGCACCGACCTCTACGCCATTGGAGTGGTTGCCTGGGAATTTGCGACCGGGATGCCGCCATTCACCGGAGTGAATCCGTACAGCCTCGGGCGCTCGCACATGACGCAAGCCCTGCCCGAATTCAAAACGCGCTTTCCGGTCCCAGAGGGCTTTGAAAAATGGGTGCGTAGGCTTTTGGAGAAGGCACAAAATCAGCGTTATCGCACCGCCGCTGACGCACGATGGGCCTTGCTGGCGCTCGAAGATCCCGAAGAATGCCGGGCCACCAGCGAGCTCGATGCATTTCCGAGCGAAGCGGAACTCCAAGACATGCCGACGATGTTCATGCCGGTCGTGTTGCCCGAGGGATCGACCGAAGCACCGCCCCCACAAAGGGATTGGCGAGACGTCGACCTACGTTCGACCTCCGGAAATATGGAGGCCGGACTTGGCCTCTTTGGCCTGCGGACCATTCCATTTATCGGTCGCGAAGACGAACGCACTGCCCTCTGGCGAGCCTTTGTTCAGGTCCACGATTTCCATCAGCCACGCGCCATCATTATCCGTGGACTCGCCGGCACCGGAAAAAGCCGACTGGCTGAATGGCTTTTTCAGACCACCCAGGAATCAGGCGCAGCGGTTGGCTATCGCGCAACCCATCAAGCGGAGCCAGGCGCCATGCATGGTCTTCCATGGATGTTGACCGAGCGTTTTCGCTGCGCAGGACTTCGTCCCGCGGACACTCACGCCCGCGTGTATCGCGTGCTCAAAGAATATGGCGATGTCGACGACCAGGAGGCCCGCGCACTCGCCAATATCATGCGTGTCGAGCGCGCCGACCGTGACCCCGAGGAGGGCCGAAAGACGACTCAGGTCTCGCTCACCGTTGAACAACGAGTCGACTTTATCCGGCGCGAAATCGTGCGTACTGCCGGTGACCGGGTCGCGGTCGTTTGGCTCGATGACGCGATTTGGGACCGCGAATCCATTTCACTCGTCCAGACGGTCCTGAACCGGGAAACAGACCCGATTCTTTTTGTACTGACGGTCCGCGAAGAAGCACTCGCAGAAGACGTGCGCGCCCGCGAAGCCCTTGAGTCCATCCAAAATCATCCAAGACTCAGCACCATCAACCTTGAGTTTTTTGATGACGAGACTTTTGAACGATTGGTTCGTGACGGCCTGATGTTGACCGGCCCTGCCGCGTCTCTGGTGAGCTCTCAGTGCGACGGTTCGCCACTCTACGCCACACAGCTCGTTGAATTTTGGCTGAGCCGCGGAGCCCTGATCGCCGAAAACGGCCAGATTCAATTGGTCGACGAGACGGTGATTCCCCCGCTCGATATCGCCAATCTCTGGCAATCACGCCTCGACCATTTGGTCGCGGAGCTCTCCCAGGCCAAAAGCCTGCAGGCCAACCAATTCTCGGCCGTCTCCGACCCCGACGCTGTGTGGAAACACCTCGAAATGGCGGCAGCACTAGGTCGCGACGTCGATAACGACGAATGGAACCACGCCTGCCAGATGGCCTCGATCGCCGTGTCGCTGCGTCTGGTCGATGCCCTGGTGGAAGCACGACTCGCGGAGCGAACCGCCATTGGTTTTTCGTTCGTTCATGGCCTGCTTCGAGACGCGTTGATCAAACACGCCCATCAACAACGCCGGTGGAAACGTCTGAACCTGACCTGCGCCCGCATGCTCACAAGCCGCTACGCCCAAGAACACCCTGGGCTGGCCTTTCGCGTCGCCCGTCATTTTGTCGAAGCCAAGAACGCCACCTTTGCTCAAATCGCGCTCGATGAGGCGTTTAATCGCGAATCACATGCCGCCGAACCTGCCCGTGTTGTCGAAGTCTGTCGCCTTATGCGCAACGCGCTGGAGCGCACCGAAACACCACTCAATCATCCATCATGGCTGCGACTGTGGACCAGTGAGGGTCGCGCTCTGGTGAGTTCGGCCAGACTGCACGAAGTCGAGCGAGGCGAAGAGCTCTTGCGAAATGCCTTTGAAGCCGCCTCCAGACTTGGTCCGGGAGTCGAACTCGCCAGGGTCTACGGTGCGCTTGGGTTTGCGGCGAGCCTGCGGAATGACCATGAGGATGCAACGCTCTTTTCGAGCGAGGCGCTACAGCAAAAGATCGACGACACCTCGCGTGCCGAAGCTCTGCTGGATGCCGCGGATATTCATAATGCAGATCGCAACCCCGAGAAGGCAAAACGCCACGCATCGGATGCCTGGCCACTCGCGACGCGTCCTGATTTGAAATTGCGAACCCATCTCGCGCTCGCCGAATCAGCCCGCCTGTTGTCTAACTTCGCAGAAGCCGAATTCGAATTGGAGACCGCACAGGCGCTGCTCGAAAAAGACCCCTTCCCGGCCTTTGATGCCCGAATCAGGCTCCTGCACGGCTCGATTTGCGATGACGATAATCGCCACGAAGAAGCATTGGAAAGTTTCTCGGAAGCGTGGGCCATGCTCAAGGACTCCGACACCGTCTGGACGCTGCAAGCCGAAGAACTTTTTGCCCGCGCGCTGCTTCATCACGGCAAAATCGACGAAGCTCGAGGTCTGCTCAACGACCTCACACGCCGACTGCATGTGGGTGAACGCGGCGTTGAAGTGCATCCGTGGGACGCAGACTTATGGGCATCGGCCATCGAAAAGGATTGGCGAGCCTTTGAAGTTGTTCTGCAAAAAGCTTTTGACTTCGGCCCTTTGAAACCCGCCCTTCGTCACTTTCGTGCGCTCGCGACCACGTGCCAGGTCCTCGAAGACGCACGTGAGACTCAACGCATGCGACGCGTTGCAAGACACACCCTAGAAGTGATCGAACGAAGTGGTTCGGGCAAATCCTGGGCAGCGCTCTTCGCGGCCCGCCTTGAATGACTTCGGCCTCTATGCAATTTCTGCGATTCTGCGATTGGTCCGCAGGCCCTATGGCCTGCATGCGATTCTGCGATTGGTGCGCAGGCCCTATCCTATGGCCTGCATGCGATTCTGCGATTGATGCGCAGGCCCTATGGCCTGCATGCGATTCTGCGATTGGTGCGCAGGCCGATGCTGAATCGTGACGGTTTGTGTATTCCGCCAGAACACGGAACTTGCCCCACCAAACACTCAACTTGTTGGTGGATCTGAGGCCTTGCCATTACCGTTGGGGCACAGACTATTCGCGCAGTCTGGTGAAGCAGGAACTGTGTCCCTCCCATCGAGTTCGTGGCCTGCTTCACACCAAAACGGAAGATGTGTTCACATCTTCCGTTTTGCGTTTCTTGCCCTCTTTGTGGTGTCGAATGCCTAGAGCCGATTCACACGACCGGCCAAAAGCACAAACCCAGTCGAAGACTCCCGAATCGCAAACAAATAAGGCTGATCCAAAGCGAAATCGTTACCGAACACCGCC
>JBFFMO010000601.1:0-3658 GCA_041554035.1 Allomicrovenator sp.
ATTTCGGCCTATGCGACGGATTACAACGAAATTACGGGCTATGAACTGAAGCAAGCTGTGGTTGTTTCCGCGATGAAGTTCGAGGTCGATCCAACAGAGGCTAAAACGCGAATCATCTCGGGTAAAACGGCGCGTGAGTTGATTGAGTCAGCCATTGGGTCGCCTTGGGCAGGCACCGATGGCCCGTTTTTGTTTGACATGGTAATGGCTACACATTCCAAACATTTGCAAATAATTCTGCCTAATGGACGAGAAATTGTTATTGTGACGACTCATGACGGAGTTGTTCCCGCAGAAGGTCTTGGGAAGTTGTTTATTTTCGACGTGAGTACGCACGCTGATGAATGCCCTCGCGGGCGATGGGGCGAAGTGAATACGCCAATGACAGTTTGTGTGTGCATGCCTTCTTGCGATGTAGGCGCATGTGTAGGTTGCGCTCGTGAGCCTTACGACTCGGTTGGTGAGTTAGATGCCGTGTTATTGCAGGACTTGGATTATGAATTGGTTTCGTTTTTCTAAATGGACATGTCTAGTTTTAATCGCCAGCCATACCGTTTTGGCGCGTGCGGAATGGCCGGCGCCGAGAGGATACGAAGCAGATTCCCGCTATGTTGGTTATGATCTGCTCACCCCGGCTGTACTTCAGGCACTACAACGAGATAACCAATTCTTTATCACATTTGCGGGGACCCCTGCATGTGGCGTGGCAAATATGGTTGCGGCAGACCTTCTTGCCTATCAAAAAACTCAAATTCCTGAGATCCCAATTTTCATCGTGGATGACACTTCGGCCGAATCAGTTCGAAAAGTCGCCAAACCAATCGGATCTGTTCCTCTAATCCTCATTTTTCGGGGTAAAAAGTTGGTTGATGGTCAGTTGGGACTTGGTGGATGGGAGAATGGTGGCTTTTTTGACGCCATGTTGGACCGACAAGGCCTCCCCTTGTCTGGCAGAGGCGAACATGAGGGGGAGGGTATTTTATATTGGAGAAAAAACTGGAAAAATGGACTTCCAAAAAGGGTCGGAAAGTCTCTTGCGATCAAAACCCTGGCAGAAGTAGATCTGAGTGAAGCTGATCTTACGGGCGTTATATTCACGCACTCCCTAATTACCCATTCCAATTTTCGCAACGCGGTTCTTAAAGATGGGAAATTCGAAGACACGGTATGGATCAACACTATTTGTCCGGATGGCTCCAACAGTGATGAACATCAATATTCTTGCGTCGGTTTTTAGCTTGGTCTTGATGTCGTGTGCTTCAAGTCCTGCAAGAATTTCAGCGCCTCAGGAGCCCGCACCGCTATCGTCGATTGCGGCGGAATCGTTTGTGGAATTTCCTGAAGCTGTCTCAGGCATGACTCGATGTGGCGACACGCTTTTTGTGGTCGCAGGTCGGTCGGTCTGGCGCGTCGGCGCGGATGGCCAGAAGGAAGTGCTTTTGCCTAGGCTTGCAGGTGAAGGCGTGCGGTTCGTCTATTGTACCCATGATAATGAAATGATGATTTTGGAGGATGTGGCAGCGGGAACCTGGAAAATGCTGAACCTCTCCTCATTGACTGACGATACATATCGGGTCAGCAAATTCTACTTGCCGGAGGATCATGATTTCCGGCGAGTGTCTGAACATGAACTCCTTTACTCCACATATATGTACGACCAATGGTACGTAAATCGCGGCACCGTCCTCGAGAAACGTATCGACCATGCGATCTTGGCTCATGGTCGTTTCCCGATCTCTTGCGGTGCCGACTGCATCTACTTCATCTCCCAAAACGACAATGGATATGAAGTTCGACGTCTGCAGGGTCAAACCGAGACCGTCGTTCAATCGTTACCGGCGGCCATGCCTTGGGGATTGGAACGTCTCAATGACCGTTTTGTGATTGCCTATGATAACGAAGTCTATTGGCCGGATGACGAAACTCGAGTCGCGATTCCATTCGGCGTGTCGCAGCTTTTGGTTTGGCAGAAGCGTCTGCTCATCGTCTCTAAGACCAAACTTTTGATGATTACTCACCTGCCTTGAACGACCAAAACTCGTGAATCGCGACCTCATCATTGTTGTCGGTTGCTCATACCGACTTCTGGCCCCGATCGAGGCTATTATGCATTTGGTGATCGCGTGTTTGCCGAACTTAAACAGGGTCGCTATGCTGCGCCCGTTCTTAGCCAACTACCCTGAGGTTTCTGATGGGCGCCATCACAAAATTTGCCGCTAATTCGTATGATTTCACCAAGTTCGTCGATGCCAAAAACTGGATCGGCGGCGAGTGGGTCACTCCAAGTGGAAAAGACGTACACGAAGTCATCAATCCCCGATTCGGGAAAGCGATGTCGACGGTCCGCATGTCCACAGCTGACGACGTCGCAGCTGCCGTCCGTGCCGCCAAAGCCGCGTACCCAGCTTGGAAAGAATGGCCGATGCGCGAACGCGCTCAGGTCTTCTATCGTTTTAGAGAGTTGATGGAACGCGACATGGAAGAGCTGACCTGGCTTGTGTCGCACGAAAACGGCAAACTTTTTGAAGAAGCCAAACCCGAAGTCCTGAAGGCCATCGAGTGCTGTGAGTATGGCTGCTCGCTTCCGAATATCGCTGGTGGACCTCAGATGGAGGTTTCCCGCGGTGTTGAAGCCAGTGAAACCTACGAGCCCCTTGGCGTTTGTGCGGGCATCACGCCGTTCAACTTCCCGTTCATGGTTCCGATGTGGATGATTCCGCAGGTGCTTGTGGGCGGAAATACGTTTGTCCTGAAACCATCCGAGCAAGTGCCGCTGAGCGTGTTGCGCATGGCGGAACTCCTGGACGAAGCGGGTCTTCCTAAAGGCGTGTTCAACATCGTTCAGGGCGCGCAAGAAGTCGTGGAGGCCCTTTGTGACCACCCCGACATCAAAGCGATTGGTTTTGTGGGTTCGACCAAGGTCGCCAAGCTCGTCTACGCACGTGCAGCTGCATCGGGCAAGAACGCGCTTTGCCTTGGTGGAGCCAAGAATCACCTTATTTTGGTGCCCGACGCAGACGTCGACGTGACGGTGGACAACGTCCTTGCATCGTTCACTGGCTGCGCCGGTCAGCGATGTATGGCGGCTTCGGTTTTGCTTGCTGTAGGCGACGTGAATCACCTGATCGAAAAGATCGCCGTGAAAGCACGGGCCATGCAGCTGAAGACCGATATCGGCGCCATCGTTAATGAAGCGAGCATGAAACGAATCATTGGCTACATCGATGACGCTGAAAAACGTGGTGCCAAAGTATTGGTGGACGGCCGTCCAAAACCAGGCGCCGAAGGCTACTGGGTCGGACCGACCATCCTGGACAACGTCACCATCGACATGCCTGCGGGCTGCGAAGAAATCTTTGGACCGGTCCTTTCGATCGTCCACGTGCCGACGATCGACAAAGCGATCGAAATCGAAAACAACAACCCCTACGGCAACGCATCGTGCATCTACACCTCGAATGGTGCGACGGCGCGTTACGTCTCGACTCGCGTCGAAGCCGGCATGGTGGGCGTGAATGTTGGTGTTCCAGTGCCACGTGAGCCCTTTGGTTTTGGTGGTTGGAACCACTCGAAATTCGGCAGCGGCGACATCACAGGCTGGGACGGTTTCCGTTTCTGGACTCGCCCCCGCAAGGTCACGACCAAGTGGGCCCTTCAG
>JBFFMO010000602.1:0-3646 GCA_041554035.1 Allomicrovenator sp.
CATCGTGCGCGCAAAAATCGACACCATGCCCTCTGGTCCCATCACGCTGATTTCTGCCGTAGGCCAAGCGACGATGAGGTCGGGCTCGTAAGCGCGACCGCACATCACGTAATACCCGGCGCCATAACATTTTCGGACCAGAACAGTGATCTTCGGGACCGAGGCCTTGGCGACCTCGTAGAGCATCTTGGCGCCGTGACGAATGATTCCTTGTTTCTCGACCTTCGAGCCAATGATGAAGCCGGGAACATCCTGAAAAAAGATGAGAGGGATGTTGAACGAATCACACAGGTTGATGAAACGCGCGGCCTTGTCTGCCGAGTCGATGTCTAGAATCCCACCCAAATGATAGGGATTATTGGCCACGATGCCGACCGACCGCCCACCCATTCGGGCAAAGGTGGTCACGATATTTGGGGCGAATAGGGGTTTCATCTCAAACATCGAATCTTCGTCGACGACGTACTTGAGCAGCTTTTTCATGTCGTAGGCGCGTCGGGCACTTTCGGGCAGCACGTCGAGTAGTTTCTCGCGGTACTTTCCGCCGGGTTCATCGCGTTCGGCATCGGGCGTTGCCTCAAGCACTGGCGAGGGTTCCTCGCAGTTTGACGGGAAATAGCTCAAGTATTGCTTGATGGCGTCCAAGCACTCCTGATCGCTGGCGTAGGCCTGGTCGGCGACTCCGGATTCCTTGTTATGGACGTCCGCACCACCCAGAGATTCCTCGTCGATATCTTCGCCGACTGCGGCTTTGACCAAGGGCGGTCCGCCAAGAGCCATGCTGCTCGTTCCACGCACCATCGGGACAAAATCCGCAAGGCCCGGGATGTACGCAGTACCTGCAGCGCCAGGCCCAACCATCGCGGCGACCTGGGGCACTACGCCCGAAAGATGGACCTGTTCACGGAACAGGAATCCCGAAAGCGCAAAGGAGCTGATTTGTTCGCCATCGATGCCTCCCGCGCTGTGCACGCGAGCGCCGGCCGAGTCGATCAACCAAACGATTGGAACGCGATGTTTTAGCGCAAACTCGCGCGCCCTGGTGACCTTGCGTTCGCTCACGTCTCCGATCGACCCGCCCAGAACCGTGAAGTCGTATGCGGCGCAGACGACCGTTCGTCCGTTGATCTTGCCGAAGCCAACAACCACTCCATCTGCGGGGCTTCGAACCTCGGATTGAGGAACCGGCGTCCCGTTCAGATGAAAAAATGCGTGCATTCCGATTTCGGTAAATGTGCCGTCATCAAAGAGGTAATCGACCCTTTGGCGGACATCCATTTTGCCACGTTCATGCTGTCGTTGGATGCGTTTTTCGCCACCCATTTTCCGGGCATCTTCACGCCGACGTTCTAAATCCGCCACCAATTCACGCATTCGCTCGTTCTGCGCCATCGTTCGCCTCCGAAAAAAACTAAGTGAGTGAACACTTACTTGAGGGGCGCAGGCTTGGCAAGATGTGATTCTGAGACGACTTTCGCGCGCCAGAACTGTCCAGGGTGCAGAGTGACCACGGTGTTGGGCGCGACGGGTGTCGTTCCAAGGGTCTGGGCTTCGAGCACAAAGCCCTCAGAGGCGCTCGCTTGCATTGGCAGGGGCAGAATGCCTGATTTCTTCATCAATTGAATCTCGACCCTCTCAGGCGGGCCAGCAGGCAAGGGAAGGTCGACATAGAGCGCACACGAGAGGCCCTTGTCTTGTCCGCGTTTGCACGCCAATTGGGGTTGGTTTGCCGTGGGGACGACACCGTTGACTTCGATCTTGATGCCGTTGAAGGCCCGCTCGGCGATATCTGGCGAGGCGATCGCGAGCTCCTTGCCCGTGAGTCGGCCGTTTCGGTCGAGGTCATACATGGCCAGAATTCGCTTAGTTCTGATGCCGGGAGGCTCGTTGTAGATCATCAACACTTCCAGACGATCTTGATGAACCGTCATCATCAATGAACGTTCGATAGGAAGCGTATGAGCCCAGGCGAGACTGCCGCAAAATAACGTTACGCTGGTCACCGCTGCTGCCATACGATTTCGGTTGGGTGCGTGTGATGACTTCATGATTTTGCAGGAGGAGGTAATTCCATCGCACCGTTTTCACGCAGCGGCCATGCTGGATTGAAGGCGATCTCCCACAGGTGCCCATCGAGGTCTGTGATGTACCCCGAATATCCGCCCCAAAAGACCAGTTCGGGTTTTTTGGTGAGTTGTGCTCCGAGCTTCACAGCTCGTTCGACCGCTTCATCCACGGCCTCGGCGCTCGCCAGATTCCAAGCCAGGCTGATGCCGCGAAACCCAGACCCTTCTTCGGACATCGCAGCGTCCTTGGCGAGCTCGGCTCTGGGAAAGAGCCCAAGCGCTAAGCCACCCATGTCAAAAAAGACCACGCTGTCGCTCTCAAAACCAGCTCGCTTCAGGCCCATGCCTTCGTAAAACGTAGCTGCGGCGTCCAGATTATTAACGCCAAGGGTGATGAGCGAAACATGGATGCTTGGCGCGGTCATGAAATCCTCAATGAATATGCCCGAAGCTCTCGAAGAGCATACGCAAGTCGTTCGTCTTCTCGCCCTGTCGGCGTTTCAACGGATTGGTGTGCTCATGTTTGAGCGGCATCGAATCCGCGCTCAGTCGTCGCGACTTGAACGCGCGCAGGCTTTCAAGGTCGGTCAGTCCGTTCGGAACGTATTGCCCATCTTGGCAGCCATAAACGGGCGGATTGGGCGGTGTGAATTCCCCATCGCCATCGGCCACGACCCAGATCGGGTTGGTGAACGCAAATGCGGTCAATGGGAAGATCGTTTCCGGCTCAAGCCCAGTGATGCCGCCGCCAAAACCAAACGCGCCTGCCAGGCTGCCGATCACCGCGTCGAAGTTGAATGGCGGAATATCTTGAGGTGTAAGGACTGGGAACATGTTGTTGTCGCCCGTCACTTCGAGCACGAACCAGGTGTCTTTGGTGAGCGTCGTCTTGAACGATGCGCGGAACTCGCCGTTTTCTAGAACGACCGGGACCCAGCCCCACATGTCGTCGGATTGGCCCGGAAGACCTCTTAAGGTCTCCCCGTTCGCCACAATTCGAAGTCTGTCGGCGCCAACCCAATCCGCCGCACGAATAACGACGTTGATGTCGACTTCACCCGACGCGCTGAATTCGCTGCCGATCGGTTTATCGTTCACGGTCATGTTGATGAAGGGGCCGTTTGTCACGATATTGTTGTGTTCTTGCAGGCTCTTCACGAACTTGACCGAGTCCATCTTGATCGGCTCGTCGATGCCGGTGAACGTGTAGTTTCGAGGGTATCCGCCTTCGTCGATTCGGGATTTATGAGTGTCTGAATTCCCGGTCGCCGTGTATTTCCGATAGGTGCCGTCAGGGCGGGCGTAGTTCAACAAATTATAATAATCGTCGAGTCCACCCGATGCCATGATCGACTCGCCGTCACACACGATGACGTCCTTTTCGGGAACGCGGACCAAAACCCACGCGTCCACACCTTCAGCGACTTCCGCGTCAGAGAGTGCCGCTATTTCGGTTGGGGTTTTGTCAGGGAACACTTCGGCCAAAAACGCCGTCTTGTAGGTGATGCCATCCGACTGTTTGTTGTCGGCGGTCAGCTGCTCCCGCAGTCCTTCGAAGAGGGCGGCGGGGAGGGCGTCGG
>JBFFMO010000603.1:0-3625 GCA_041554035.1 Allomicrovenator sp.
CAGGTGTAGAACTCCGGGTCCCCGCACCCACCATTATCCACCAAGCACTCGTTGACGTCTTCGCAGATGGGCTCTTCGCCAATTCGATTGGTGCAAGCGTAGAAGTCCGGGTCCCCGCACCCACCATTGTCGATCTGGCAGCGGTCTATGGCTTCGCATCGTGGCGGCGCGTCGCGCTGATTTGTGCATGCGAAATACCGTGGGTCGCCGCAGCGGCCGTTATCTAGTTGGCACTCGTGCCTTTCCTCGCATGTCGGTGGGCCCCCCTCGTTGTCGATGCATCGGTAACGAATGTAGTCGCCACAACCGCCATTATTCGATGCACATTCGTCGATATCGAGGCATTCATTGGGCGCGCCAAACCAGTTGACGCACTCAAAGTATTGCGGGTCTCCACAGCCCCCGTTTTCGACTTTGCATTCGTCGATATCGCTACAACTTGGGCTCTGGCCGCCGCTGTCTTCGCAGCGCGCGTACCTGGCGTCGCCGCAGCCGCCGTTGTCGGTATCACACCGATTCGGCGTCATATTATTGGTGGAATTATTCCGAGCCGGGTTGTTTTCACCAGAAGATTCCGAATCATCCGAGCAACCAAAGAGGCCGACGGCAAAAATAAACCAGACCCATATCAGGGTCTTTTTCGGCGATAAAGTGGGCTCTTTCATCAGGGTATTCATCGGGAAACTCAGCCATGAGGGTATTTTTATGAAGACCCCAAATTAATATTTCGTTCCGACTCAACGAAGGGCAACCATGGGCTGACCCAACACTGATTGGCGGGTTTCAGTCGGGAAAAAAGCGACCTATCGCCAGAGGCCTACAAATCTTTGGAGAAGATCTCGTAGGTATGTTCCGGGACGGCACCGATAAGCGACAGTCCCGCCGCCGTGACTTCATCATGCGCGGCTGTCCAAGTTAGAATACCGGATGTGATTCGGCGGTCTACCATAGCCTGCGTCAGCTTTACGTACATGTGAAGCGATAAGCCACCCAGCGCCGAACCCCGAAACTCAGGCAACACGCCAAAAAGGGCAACTCGAAGTCGGTCTGGCGTGAATCGGCGTTCCAAGAGGATGCGTTGAACGGTCTGGCTTAACGACGACCCGGTATTCGATAAGGCGGTTCGCTCAATCATCGTGATCGCAAAAGCAGCAGGGGCTTCGTCGACGAATGCGACAAGGGAGGTCGACGGGTCAACGCGGTCGGGAAATCCCAACCAGGCGCCAAGGTCTCGCGCGGAAACGGGCACAAAACCGAAGGTCCCCTTGTAAGCTGCGTTGTAGATCTGGGTCAGGATATCGAGTGAATCAGAGCGTTTGAGGTCCCCGAGTGGCAACACTTTGAGCCCGGGTTTCTGGGCCACCGCGTTCGACATCTGTCGAACCTGTTTGGGGATTTTGGGCTCAAAACTCCAGGTTTGAAATGCCTGCAAGTGGCTCCATCCCAGGTCTCTTAATAAGTCGGCGTGCCACGCCCCCGTGAACGGCATTTGCTCGGCATTTGGCGTGGACCCCTTGGTCAGGACGCCTCCGCTGACGACAGCCGACGGGTCGATCGGGCCTATCGCATGCGTGCAGCCCTTGGAACGAAGCCAGTCCTCTGCCGTCGACAGCAGGTGGCGGGCAACCTCGGCGTCGGCCTGGCATTCAAAGAGTCCAAAAAAGCCCGCGGGCCGTCCGGGATGCACATGGACGCTGATCCTGCCGACCGTCTTGTCTTCGGAGACCGCCACATAATGCACAACCTCGCCTGCCGCTTTGTAGTCGGACTCGGCAATGAATGGGCGGATATCTCGTGGCCTCCACACCATCGGGGCGGCGTAGATTGCAGAGCAGGCTCGCAGGAACTTGCGAGAATCTGCAGGGCTGAGAACAGGATGGACGGTTACCAAATCATAACCTCGTTTGCTTGAACGAGTTCTACCACAGACATCCATATCGTTCGTTGGGGAATCGGCAATTCAGACTTCGCGAGCTCGGATTATTTGCACCAGACGCCACGCGCTCCCAGGCCACTGGTCGTCGTCGGATTCCAGCAGCGCGACGTCGGCAGTTTTCAATTCAAGTGCTTCGCCGCACAGATGTTCGAGGACTTCTTCCCAACCCGGGTTATGTCCGACCACGGCGAGCGTCTTGATGCTGGCGGGGGTGTGGCTCACGACAGCTGAAAACTCGTCCCAGCCCGCGTGGTAAAGCGATGAGTGCGTTTCCATGGGCGGTTTGTTGAAGGCTTTGGCCATCAAGTCCCAAGTCTCGACTGCACGCAAAGCATCCGAGCAATAGGCCAGATCAGGAACCCACCCGATTTTTGCCAGATGCTCAGCGACTGCCGCAGCGGCTTTTCGACCTCGTTTATTGAGCGGTCTGGCATGGTCCGACGGGGCATCGTTTTTCCACGAACTCTTGGCATGTCGAATCAACATCAGTCGTCGCATTTCTTGGTCCTCTGCGCGACCACCTGCGCCACACGGTCCAAAATCACATCGGCCAGAAGCTCAGGCACCTCGTCGGCAGATTCGGCATCTGCGAAGGCTTGATTGACACGATGTTCGGGAACGTCGAGCTGATAGAGGTATTGCGGCAGCCGCGCCATCTGGTGGTCGATCACCCATCGCACGCGTTCGATCAGTTTTTGGCGGAAATCTTCGGTGTCTTCGACCTTGATGCCAAAGCCGGTGCTGACGATCGACTGAACGGTTTTGTCATGTTGCATTGGGCTCTGCCTGAGGCGGTTCGGGTGCGCTCTTCTGGTGTTCTTGCGTGAGTTCATCGGTAAATCGTTTCAGGTCAGAGTCCTTGCCCAGAACCACGATCACGTCGCCTCGTTGCATCGCAGATTCCGGATCTGGATTGACCACCACACCGTCTTTGAATCCGTCGTCACCGTTGTCTTGCCGGTCGACCAGTCCAAGCACAGTAAGTCCAAAACGTTTTCGCACGTCAAGATTCACGAGCGAGCGTCCATGCCATTCGTCGGGGATGATGAGACGGTGGATGGAAACACCTGGAAAAACCCGCCTCACATCGAACGACTCCTGCTGAGTCCGATAAATATTATTATGATGGGTCAGGATGGCGGTCGCAACGAGCGCAAAAAGGGCAGGTACAACGAACTGGGCACCAAAGAGCTCGATCACCATCAAAATCGCGGCGAGCGGGACGTTGACGATCGATACCAGGCTCGCCGTCATGGCCGGAGCGATCAGGACGAGTGGATCAAGATCGAAGACCCCGGCCCACGCCACAGCGATGGTGGTTCCAAAAAAGATCGTCGGAAAGAGCAGCCCGGCGGACCCGCCCGAGGTGATCGTCATCAGAGTGGCGACAAGTTTTGCAAAGAGGGCAACCACAGCCAGTGCCGCGGTGAGCTTCCCAACGACCGCAAGCTCCAACACGCCTTCGCCTGGTCCCAGAACCAGCTCGATCACGCCACCCGGGCCGCTTGCGAGCTGCTCAGTCGGCATGTTCAAGAATTGCAGGACATAATAGGTCGCGATGACCACGACCCCCACGCCCACCGCCCCGGCAACATGACGGGAGAGGGGGTTCTTGAATTTCTCGATGAAAAATTGATCGAGTGCCGCGCGTGCGAGGCGGAAATAGATGCCGACAACCGCAATGCTGGC
>JBFFMO010000604.1:0-3620 GCA_041554035.1 Allomicrovenator sp.
GGGCAAATCTTTCGTCGTATTCGACGGGGATACCGCCTTGAACGCGTGGACTCGTTGCCAATCGACGACACCGACACCCTTCAGTTCCAGGCGTGGCGCCTCGTTGAGCCCAAAACGCAACAGGATCGACTCTCGGAATTGCGACGCTCCTATCACGGCTTTTATGGGCGCGATGTGACGTTGAAGGCGATGCGCGAGCGTTATCGCGCCAACGTGTTGGACACCAAAGCGGGCGCGTTGGTGATTCTTGGCCGGCCAGGCATGGGCAAGACCACTCTGGTTGAAGAGTTTCTTCGGGGCCTCGATCCCCGAAACGTCCGATTGCTACGCGGAGTGGTGCCGCCCTACGAACGCGATCTTCCGCTTGCGGCCCTTGGAACGATGCTCGGCGAGATGCTTCGCCTTGGCTCTCGCGACGATCTGCGGCAGATGCGCGATACGCTTTCGACTCGGATTTCAGCGCTCTTTGGCGACGAAACGGACGAAGAACGCGAATTCTTGCTCCATTCATTAGGGTCGATTTTCAGCATCAGGTTTTCGGGATCGGCATTCGACCAGCTCAGTGGGGACGAGCGTAAATCCCGGATTTTCCGATCCATGGAAAAACTCATCACGCGCTTTGGAGAAAAACGACCTCTTGTGATTGCCATCGATGATGCCCATGCGCTCGATTCGATGTCGCTTGAGTTCGGTGCGGAATATTTCGGGACCAATCGCCGTGCCGGCGCGACCCTGATCCTGATTGCCGACTCCGCTCCAGTCGCGGAATCGCCCGAGTGGGCGCGACTCCTGGACAGCAAACATGTCTGGAGCGAAACGATCGAGGAGCTGGGGGAGCGAGAGAGCGAGGAGCTTGTCCTTGAGTTGCTGCGCCACCATCGCATCGACGACGTGGGGCTTGCCGAAGAGATTTTGCGGCGCTCGGGCGGTAATCCTCTCTACATCAAAGAAGTCGTAGAGTTGTTGCGGGATAGGGGAATGCTGGCCGCAGGCCGGTCGGTCGAGGACACACCGTTTTGGTTGCCGAGCAATGTAGAAGGACTCTTGCGAGCGCGTATTGACCGGCTGTCCGTTCCGCTCAAAAACACGCTTCAGCGTGTCTCATTGTTGTGGTCCCCATTTGATGGAACAGACCTGACCTTGGTGCTGCCTGAAGAAGCACTTGAGCACGTCGAGCAGCTCGTCCACCTTGGACTTCTGGAGCGTGCCGACCTGCCGGCCGGCGTTCCGCTCGAAACGTTTGACCCTGAGCAAACGCCGATGGAGCAACGCCAGTACCGATTCTGCAATGCGCTGACTCAAGATGTGGCAGCGCGTGGATTGGTGCCGGACGAAGCCGCAGAACTGCACGAGAAGCTTGCCTACTATTTGCTCAGCCATGACGACGAGCGCAAGGACTACGCCTCGGCGTTGATCGCGCATCATTTTGACGAAGCGGGTCAGAAGGACCGTTCGGTGGAGTTCTTCTTTCAGGCTGCTGACAAAGCGTTGGACCATTTTGGTGCCGCCGAGGCGCTCAGGCTTTGTGACAAGGTCCTCGCGCGGGTCGGTGACGAAGCGCCGCGCAGGCTGGATGCGATGAAAATTCGGTCTCGTGCGCTGAACGAGCTCGGCCTGCGCGACGAGACAGCACGCGCGTTGGAAGAGATTGAGCGTCTGAGTGAGGGGGCGTCGCCCGCTGAGCGAGCCGATATCCTCTTGCGCCGTGCCCGCTTTTGTTTTGACACCTCTGAGTTGCGCGCTTCGCGCGAGTTCACAGACCGGGCGCTCGCCCTTGCCATCGAACACGATGTGGTCGAGCAACAAGCTGAAGCGCATCTGATGCACGCCGTGATCATGGCGAGCGAAGGCCGCCGTGACGCGGCCCAAGTCCTGGCAGAGGAGGCAGCCGCGACGTTTGCGACGCTCGAGGGCGCGACGTGCATGGAGAGTCGCGTGAAGGCGCTGAATCTGGTCGGTGTGCTTCATCGTCAAGCGGGCCGTCATCGGCTCGCCCTTGAGGCTTATGAGAGTGCGCTCAAGCTTGCCGAAGCCGCCGAGTTGAGGAGCCAGAGCCGTTATCTGTTGGCCAATAGCGCGCTTGCCCTCGCATATCTGGGGGAACTGCAGCCTGCGATAGAAAGGTATGAGACTGCGCTCGCACAATGTCGGTCTCTTGGAAATCGGCGTGAGGAGTCGGGATTATTGGTCAATATGGGTCATACCCAGATGCTCATGGGATTGACCGATGAGGCGACATCCAATATTCGCCGCGGCATTTACCTTGCGCGTAAGACCAGTTCTCATCAGGTGTTGGCGGATGGTCTCATCACCCTTGGGGCCTCCCATCTCGAGAAGGGCGAGTTCGCGAAATCCGAGCAATCGCTTCAAGAAGGGCTGCGCATTGCCGACTCGATTCCACACGTCTATCTGAGTGTTCAGGCGACGTTGCTGCTCGCGACGCTGAATCTGGCGTCCAACAGTCTGGCCGATGGCGCACGGGTGGCCTTGATGCAAGCTGAAGACGCGCTTGAGCGCAGTGTCGCAGCCGATATGCGGTGGGGCGTGTGTTTTGGACACAGTCTGATGGCGCGAGCGTATAAGGGGATGGGGCGTCGCGACGAGGCGATTGCCGAATCCGAAAAAGCCGTGGTCCTTGTCAATGAAGGCGATATTTTCGGAATGGACGAGGTGCTCTACCACCACGCGCAAGTTCTGCCGGACGACGAAGAGCATAAAGCCGACCGAGTTCAATCGATTCGACGCGCACGTGAGGTCGTCTTGCATCGTCGAGATCGGATTCCCGACGAGGAAAGGCGGCAGTTATTCGCCGGGCGCGCCATCAACCGACAGATACTCAACGCCGCGAAACTGATTATTGAGGACTAGCGTCGTCGAAAGAATCGAAGCCAGGGGGTCAGGCGTAATTTCCTCATGCCGCCCGTGATGAAATGCCACGTCAGGGCTGCGAATGATGTGATCGACGCCAGGACCAAGAAGACGGCACCGGTGATCGCAAGGACCGGAACACCGTCTGGCCTCCAGTCGCTTGTGGTGAGCAAGATAGAGCCACCCACAATGAGTCCGCCGGCAAGAAAGCCCATGAACACACGACTTCCAAGGACGGTCATCGCGCTAATGTGGTGGTCAAGCGCAGGATGTCCAACCTGAATGCGCAGCTCTCCGGCTTCGACGTCCATCAACATCTGATCGATTTGCATCGGGACGTCACGGAGCAGGTGATTCACCCGCATCAACGTCACGACGCCGGCTTTTAACAGGCGCTCGCTGCCGAAGCGGTCCTTGAGCAGACGTTCAGCATAGGGTTTCAGAGTGCCGATGATATCGAGGTCTGGATACACCGACCGCAGCACGCCTTCGACGGTGGCCGTGGCCTTGGTCAGGAGCGCGTATTCGGGATTCACCCGAATTCTATGCGTGTGAGCGACCTCCATGATGTCTTCCATCATGGCCCCGAGGTTCAACTTGTCGAGGCTTCGCGTCAGGTGAAGGTCGCGAATGCGTTGCACGTCGGTGCGCAAATGACGAAGATTCACGCGCCCATCGGGACGCCCCATGCGCAGGACCGTCCGCGTGATGCCGTCCACGTCGTTCGAAATGAGCGCGACGATCAGGTCGAC
>JBFFMO010000605.1:0-3610 GCA_041554035.1 Allomicrovenator sp.
AGGTGTCGGGCGGTCAGGTGTCAGGCGGTCAGGTGTCGGGCGGTCAGGCGGTCAGGCGGTCAGGTGTCGGGCGGTCAGGCGGCGGGTCAGGCGGTCAGGCGGTCAGGCGGTCAGGCGGTCAGGCGGATCGATTCCAAGCACAGCCTATGGTTAAGCGAGCCAATCACAAATCGAAAATCGCTGGCAGGCAGGATGCCTGTGTACCAGACACAAATCGCAGGCAGGCCATAGGGCCTGCGGACCAGACACAAAGCACAGGCAGGCCATAGGGCCTGCGTACCCATCGCAATGCCAGGCTGGAGCCTGGCGCACCAATCACACCTGAAACCCGACAACCCGAAACCCGAAACCCGACAACCCGACAACCCGACAACCCGAAACCCGACAGCCCGACACCCGACAACCCGACAACCCGACAACCCGACAACCCGAAACTGAATAAACCCAAGCGCGGCCTCGTCTGGTGCGCACTCAATAATGGAGATTACTTTGAAATACATGACCCTTATATTTTTTGGCCTCGCACTCAGTGCGTGTGGAGACGACAGCGACAAGTCCGGCGGCGATGTTCAAATCACGGCAGCTGGTTTTGAACGCCTCGCAGCTGCCCGCTTCAATCCCGACGGAACCCGCCTCGCGATGATCGGGCAAAATGGCGATGCATACTCGCTGATAAGCACCGACGATACCGGTGGTGATGTTAAGGTGTTGGCCCCTGATGGCCTTGATTACCTGTCGGCCGTCGCTTGGACCTCAGATGGCAGCACCGTCTATTATTCAGGTGATGATGGCATTTTGAGGGTCGCGGCTGATGGCAACGGAACGCCCGAACTCGTCGTCGATGATTTCGCAGTGATGCAAATCGACCTCTCACCAGACGGCAAATCACTTGCCTACTCCACCAATGGCGGAGTCAGTATTCGACTGGCAGACCTGAGCACGTTTGAGTCGACTCCGATCCAATCCGACACCACTGGAACATCAGGCTCAGGGCCTCGTTTCAGCCCAAACGGTGAAAAAGTCGTGTATGTGTCCGGAGAGAACTTCAAGTTCGCTGACGCAGCATTCCAGACCGAGGTCGATGGCCCCACAGGTGCAGACTACCTGGCGAACGCCGCTTGGATCGACGACAAGACGATCATCTATCTTGGCGACGACAAGATCCGAACGTGGTCGGATGACGGCAATGCAACACCGTTGCGAGACGCGTTTGCCGGGATGGACCTCGACTTCAACGCCGCGACAAGCCGCTATATTTACGGCACCAACGGCAGCCCAGAGCTCACGATCGCTGAGTACTAATTCGAGCTATCGCGCAGGAAGAATCCAAGAAGGCATCCGCTCAGGAAGCCGCCCAAATGCGCCCACCAGGCGATCGTCTGGCCGCCCAGATACCATCCAGCCACATTCACGAGTATCCATCCGCCAAAATAGAACGCGATGGGCACTCGGAAATGCATGAAGAAGAAGACCATCCAGACTTTGACGCGCGGAAAAAGCACAAAATAGGCGCCCATCAGGCCAGCGATCCCGCCCGATGCGCCCAAAACCGAAATGGACGGATCTGCCTGAAAAACAGTCTGAAATACGCCGCCAAGCAAACCACTTAATATGAAAACGCCAAAGAATACAGGGCCTCCCAGGCGGTCTTCAACGTTGTCTCCGAAGACGTTCAAGAAATATGCGTTGCCCAGTAAGTGGACGATTCCGCCATGAAGGAAGCTATAGGTGACAAGGGTCCAAAGCCTGCGGCCATGCAGAATATCGTCGGGTTTCATCGTCAGATACCCGAAGACATGCTGGATATTTTCCAGGGATCCCAACCCGATCGAAACACCCATCGAGATAAAAAAGATCACCCCCAGGATCACGGTCAATGTTCGAGTCCACATCGCACTATTTCGCACCGGATTCCAAACCTCGACCGGCATGCCTGTGAAGACTTGGAAGATGTAGACCGGGAGCGGAGGTTTGTCGGTGGAATCCTGCGCGCTCAGCATCTCTTCTTCGACGTCGTAAGCTGGCCGAGTCGCCTTCGTTTTTTTACCGAACGCGTCCTTGGCTCCCTTAAACGCACCCTGGGATTCGGCTTGCCTGACAATGCTGACAAGCTTCTCGCCTTCGCCCTTGTCCAAGAATAGGGCCCCACACGTTCCGCAATGGTCCACGACCACCGAACGTCCGTCCCAAGGCACCTGAAAGCCTGTCATTTTACCTGCGCATGCGGGACAACGAAGGGTTTCCCCCTGCGTCTCGCGACCCAGAGTCGCCTTCCAAAACGACGGTTCTGCCCAATGCCCGACATTCGCCGCCACTCCGCCCGGCTCGATCACGGAGCCACCGCAGCGATGGCAATGATCGACGCGGATGCCCTCATGAAATTGAGCGACCATGGGGTAGTCGCAGCGGGCGCAAGAGCGCGCATCACCATGTGCAGCCATATCCATCATAAATGCTCTCCTGTTCGCGGCAGATTTCCACGATCTTCCTCGGTTCGCAATGGCCTCTCTCAATGACAATCGTGCGTAAATTCAGCGGCAAATCTCCCGAACCGGTTGATCTGGGGCGGAATTTCACCTACATGTCCGCCAATTGATCGAATGAACTTGAGAGGATGATATGCGTTTTGGATGGCTTGCGCTGGGTTTGCTACTTCCTGGGATGGCTTTTGCTGAGGGCTCCGCTGAGCTCGTGAACACGTCTGGCAACAGCCAGGGCTTGTTTTCGGACACAGTGATGTTCGTCGACATCCTCGCCCCGACCACCGAAAGCATCTTTTGGAGCGGTACAGGAAGCCTGACGATCACGACCAGCACCGGCGCGGCGGTGGGCACCGTCACGAGTGGCTCAAGCTTTGCCATGACCGGTCGACCCGCGGGCATCTATCGCCTCTCGGTGGCCTCGAAACAGCCTTCTTGGGACATCGAGGTCCGAAAGGCGGCAGTTGAACAAAAAGGCCGCCTCTTCAGCTATGCCTGGCATCTTGATGGTGGCGGCACGGGAACCACGGCGATCGACGGCGTGGGATTCGGCTTCACGAACGCTTATGCGTTCACGGGCAGCTTCTACGCGCTCGTCAAGGCAGGCGGTCCGGGCAAGGACGCCGTGGTTGAACTGAATTTCAACGGCATGGCCGGCTGGTGGTACCACCTCTTTGTGAACGGCGCCGGAATCTCGACCTACGAAGGCCAGAGCGTCAACGATTCGGACTTCATGCTTGGAGCCGACCCGACCCTTGCGGACCTGACGGCCGACGCAGTGACCCCACAATATCCTTTGTATTTGAGCCCGCCCGCCAAGGCGACGTACATCACGATCGATCCCCAAATCACCGTCTTTGAATTCGACGGTCAGGGTGATCTGGCATGTAACGCGGTCGCCCCAAATGGCAGCGCCGAGTTCACGATCGAATCCAACGTCGAAGGCGTGTGGCAGGTGGTCTGTGACACCGATAATAACGGTGTCTTTGACCCCTCCGGAAACGATGTGATCCTCAAGGGCGAAGTCACTCCGACGGACACCTTGAACATCGTTTGGGACGGCACCAATAACGACGGCATTGGCTTGCCGCGCGGTACCTACGACTGTCAGGCCACGGTCACAGTCGGTG
>JBFFMO010000606.1:0-3592 GCA_041554035.1 Allomicrovenator sp.
CAGAGGGCTTTGACGCAGGAGCATACGAATGAGTTTTTCGATGTCGAAAATGACCCAGGGTGTCCCGATGGCGAGGCCTTCTCGGGCGTCATCCCAAGCGTGCAGGCCTAAAACCTGAGTCGCTGGTGCGGTGGAAATTCCTGCGATTTGTCGGGGAGTGCGCCAACCATGAACCTCTGTGCCCGAGATCATAACGATGCGGTCAACCGGGTGGTTTTCACGCGCCCAATGAGGCCATGAAACGCCAACGTCGTTGAGCAACACATCTTGTCGGGCAAGGGTGATCAATTGCGTCTCGCAAAGACATATCCATCGTCGTGTACAGCGTACTCAGATGGCAGCACCTTGGCCAGTGCCTCGCGTTCGGCCTCTGGGACGATCCAGTCTTTGTGTTCGGCCAAGCCCGCAGCAATCTTCTGGATCACGCGGTTGGACTCTTCGTCGATGGCGCAGCGCACCATGGGCTCTACGGCCAAGGGGAAGCCCAGAGTGATGAGGGTATCGACGGCCAAAAAACGCACGGTTTCGTTGGCGTCTTCAAGGAATCGAGCAACCTCTTGGGCAAGTTCTTCGGTCTTGAACTCAGCCGCATGAAGGATGACTTCCTGCTTTTTCTCAGGGTCACGGACGTAATCTGTGGTCAGCGGCTCAAGTAATTCCCGAAGGTAATTCGCCATCTCTTCGTAAGTGAAGAGGTCCGATAAGACCTTGATCGGCCAGTTGATGTGGGATTCGGTCTTGTGGACGTGGTCCTCGACAATTTTCTGAACGCCGGGAATCTCTCGCGACATGTCCACAAGGACGTCGTACACCCATTGTTTTTCTTCGAGGTCGACCGTCGAATTCGGGCTCGATTCGTTGAACCGGCTGATCAGCACCCGCACCGCATCGTCGCTGCCAATATCGCGCAGCTGCTGCATGATGAACTTACGTTCCTGCGGCTGCACGTACATGTTAACGACGCTCTTCTGGAGCTTGGCGATCTTCTTCTTTTCGGCCTGTTCTTTATCGAACAAAAAATCAAGGAAACCCATTCGTCTACCTCATTACATCCTAGGTCGGCGTAACATAGGGACGTCTATGGGGGTAGGCAAGGGCAAGCCGCTAAGTTGGTGTTCAAGGGCAGATTTGACTGACCTGTGGGCAGCTTCCGCTGCCGTCGGGAGGATTGAGGTCGTAGCCGTCACCAATATTTCCACAGATGCTCGGTTGGAACCAACACGTGCCATCGGGGCCGGTTGCATATCCGATCGCATTATTCGGGCACTCGGCGACAGCAAGAACAGCACACGCCATCATTTCCCTGACACTCGAATAACACATCGCGGTTTCGTCGATTTTGTGGCCGTAGACTGCAAGGCATTCAGGTTCGGCAAGGCATTCCGATTCGATCAAGGTGCCGCACTCGACCACCTTTGGGTCTTCCTCGGCGTCTGAGCAGGCGGCGAGAACGAGTGCTAGAGTCAAAAATGCCAATGATTTCATCTGCTTTCCTTCCATTCGGATGCCCCCCAACATGGGGCTGGACTTTATTATGAATGCGGAATCCCTCAGGATTCCAGGCTCCCCCAAATTCCTCGTGAATGAGCGATTCTGAGGTTGGTTAGAGGTCGCAGGGTTCGCTCACATCCGGACAATCGCTAGCGGTGAAGTCCGAACCCGTCTCATACCCGGGGATTGTTCCAAAACAGGCGGCGCTTTGGTACCAACAGGTGCCATTGGGGTCGATCACATATCCGACGATCGAGTTGTTGCATTGAGCGGTTTCGGCGTTCCCGCACACGATCATTTCAGAAGGACCGAAACACATGGCACTTTCGTCGATTTTGTTGCCGTAAAACGCGGTGCACAGCGACTCGGATAGGCATTCCGATTCCGTCAAGAGAGTGCAGTCGACAGCGTGACATTTTGGGTCGCCGTCGGAACACGCAGAGAATATGAGAGCCAGAGTCAAACATGCCAATAACCGCATTTGGTTTCCTGAAATCAATCGATGCCCCCCGACTTGGGGCTTGGGTTTGGGACTGCGACGAAATCTAAGTCGTCTCCGAAGTCGTCTGATTTCTAATGAATGTTCGGTTCTGATTCAATCCCTCAACAGCATTTAGAGCATTCGATGGGTCGGATCGAATTAATCGCAACATCGGGAGTGTCGATTCATCGATTTGTATCGTCTGGAAATCCGGAAATTAGGGGCAGGGTTCGGTCACCGCAGGACAATCACCCCCATCAAAGTCCGAACCACCCTGATACCCGGGAATGGGTCCAAAACAGGCGGCATTCTGGTACCAACACGTGCCCGTGGGTGCGCGCACGTAGCCGATGATCGAGTTGTTGCACTGCGTCGTCGCGGCGCTCCCGCACACGATCATTTCAGCAGGACCCAAACACATCGCTGTTGGGTCGATTCTACGTCCATAAAACGCGGTGCACAGCGACTCGGCAAGGCACTCGGATTCGATCAACGCCGTACAGTCGATGTCTCTTGGGTCATCGGGGTCGTCAGAGCAAGCGATGATGACCGTCATGAACGTCAAAAATGCCAATAATTTCATCTGCTTTTCCTAAATTGAGCATCCCCTCGACACTGGGTTCGGGACTGAAGGGCGTTGGTTTTTGCCCCCATGCAAAGCCGCTTCTTTTTGTAGTGAATGGCCCATTTCGCATCAAGGCGCAAAACGCAGGTGCGACCAAAGAAACGCGTGCCAATCCCACCGCCTGATTCCTGAAACCCGACCACCTGAAACCTGACGCACGCGAAGAGCCGGTTGCCTTGCGTCGTCGCACGCGCGGTTCTATAAGTGCGCCGGACTCAAAGGAGGCAAAGATGGCAATACGAATCGAACACGACAGCATGGGCCCTGTGGAAGTACCCGCAGAGCGATATTGGGGCGCGCAGACACAGCGTTCTCTCGAAAACTTCAAGATCGGCGGGCACCGCATGGCGCGCCCCATGATCAAGGCCCTTGGGCTGGTGAAGTTTGCCGCGGCCGAAGCCAATTTTTTGGTGGGAGTGCTTTCGGAAGAAAAGAAATCGGCCATCCAAGCTGCTGCCCGTGAAGTCATTGCTGGAAAGCTCGACGATGAGTTCCCATTGGTGGTGTGGCAGACCGGTTCGGGTACCCAGACCAACATGAATACCAACGAGGTCATCGCGAATCGCGCAGCGGAAATCCTTGGAGGAACCCGCGGCGACAAGCTGATCCACCCCAACGACGACGTGAACAAGTCGCAGTCGACAAACGACTCATTTCCGACCGCGATCCACGTGGCGGCCGTCGACCAGATTCAGGGCGTCTTGATTCCTGCGGTCAAAAGCATGCGGGACGCACTGGCCGCCAAGGCCCAGGATTTTGACGAGATCGTCAAGATCGGCCGCACCCATTTGATGGATGCGACGCCTTTGACCCTTGGTCAGGAGTTTGGCGGTTACGTGGCACAGCTCGACTATTCGATTCGCGCGCTCGAACACTCGCTTGAACTGCTTTATGAGCTCGCCATTGGCGGCACAGCGGTGGGTACGGGCCTTAATACGAAGCCGGGATATGCCGAAAAAGTGGCAGCGGCTCTGCACGACGAAACGGGCTACCCC
>JBFFMO010000607.1:0-3580 GCA_041554035.1 Allomicrovenator sp.
CCTTTTTGTGGGTGCGAAATGTCGACCAACGAAACGGTGTGGCGGCGTCTTGAGTCCGTGGCTCAAACGTATTGATACGCTCGACATGCGCGCCCTTTCTCCCAGACAAATTTAGTAAACGAATCAAATCATGCTCAGCAGAGCCAACCTCTTCCTCGAACTCCACTTTTCCAGGCTTAGAAAACCGTGTGCCGATAAACGGCGTGTATGATTCCCAGACCAGTGCTTCGCCAAACCCTTCAGCTAATGGGGAAACCTCAGAGTTCTCGACATCCAAGAAAACGAGTTCCTGCTCTTGGAAACTGTCATCCCTGGGATTCAGGCGAGTAAGACCCGTCAAAAACTGAAGCGCTTCGTCATCAATCCCGCCCGGCAAATACAACGCGACGCCCCCGATCTTATTGGGTTTCGACGAATGCATCTGAGGCAACATGTACAAGTGCTGATGGCCTTTCACAGGCTTTTTGTCAGGCCCACATCCTGTCAGCGTTGTCAGCAACTCCTGTCCCACCCCCATCGCTACAGCTCGCGCAGTGAGCAGCTTATGAAATGCATCACAGACGTAATGAACATCGGTCCAACGCGGCAACACATTCGAATAGAGCGCAAAACGAATCACATCAATTTCGCGATTTGGCTCAACGACAATTCGCGGTGGTTTTGACCCGGGTGTCAGCGCCGGTCGGCGCATTTGAACCCAAACAGCCCCAGGGGGAACATTCCATCCGGCCTTCTGCACGTCCGCTGTGTCCATCTGCATGGCATCAAATAAGGTTTCTGGAACAAGCGTTTCGACCTTCTTCAAGTCTGCGTTCGACAGCTTCACTTCATCGAGCGCCACGCCTTTTTTGGCAGCGACTTCGGCCTTTTTTTGACGCGTCGCTCCCTCAATCACACCCGCTCGCCAAGCTTGAAACGCTTCGGGCGAAACAGGGTGAAGCACTCGAACGACCTCGGTTTCGTCGCCATCAAAGCTCCGACCACAATTGATGTCTCCCGGGTCACCCAGTCGCAAATCAGCCCAAGACTCGGCACGCCCAAAGAAAGTCATGGCGCGAATCAACCGCTCAAGCAGCGCTCGCTGTGTTTCCGTCGGCTCCGCTGAGCTTTCGATCACAAGCGGCGCATCGGGTCCGATGACCAGATGTGGGTCGAGCACCTTCGTGGTCTTGCCCCCTGCGATCGGCATATAATGACGCGTGTGCGCACTCTCAACCTCTGTAGGAAGTTGAAAACGCCACTCAGACGCTGCCAGAGTCGTCACAAGCGATTCCACGTCTTCGCGCGGAATCTCTGACGCCTTCGTGTGCCAAGTCGCAATCAGCGCCCTTAAAAAGCGCCATGGGCTAGGCGGCCACTCGGTGATGCCTTCGTTGACATGCGCATCCCAAGGGGTTGCATGCCACCGGCCGGTCAAAAAACGAACGTGTATAGAAATCATTATTTCACGTAGGAAACGACAGTGGTTGAAGGGCTCGAGAAGTGCGACGTATTTGCGGCAATCAAACCGGGCAACGCCGCCTCAAGTTCGGACAAGGTCGGAAGCGCAAAGCTTGATGGACGTTTGACGTGAATGTCTCCGGTGGCCTCGAGGTCGCAAGCGGTGCGAAGACGCAATCCATCGCGCAGGAATTTCTGGATTTTGTACAACGCGATGGCAACCAACATATCGTTGGTCGCGTCATCAAATCCGAAGCCTCGAATCTGCGCCAAATCCACCGAGAAATACGCCGTAATTTCGCCCGTGAATTCCTCGCGAGAAAACGGCACATGACCAAAGCCCTTCTTGGCTTCACCTTTAGGATTCACCTCGTCGAGTTTCACACCGCCAGAGATTGCGGAATTCACATTTTTTGCTTCGATGAAAGACGAGATAACACGAGGCAAACGCAGACGGCCGCCGGCGAGTTCCTTTTTTGCAAGGAAAACACCATGTAGAAGACTATTTGCGTCGTACTTTAACAATGCAGTAGCCAATCCGGGGATGTTGACCCGCCCTTCCTCGCCAGTGTCGACTTCAGCCTTGAATTTGTCGAAAAACGTCCGGTCTTTGTTCTCCAAAATATAGGGCGAATTGATTCGGTGTGCCTCCAAAATGGAAGACGTCAAAAACTCACCTGCGGCATCTGTCACATCGATTCGCGACAATCCCTTGAGTGGTCCGCACCAGTCATCGGCCGTGGGATCCCAACACACCTCTTCCAAACGATTCGCCATCGACTGTGCAGACTCGACCAGCAGCATCGAAGTGCCGTCGGGCGCTTGGAAAGTCGCAGCACCCAAGTCGGGGAAACCAGTGGGCTGAAACCGCGTTCCCTGTACCGGCTGCAGCGGGACTTCGAGCAATAAGCGAGCTTCATTTTTCAGTGCATTAAAGTTCATCGTTTTCCTCGTTATTCGTTGAAAATTCGTTCGAGATAATCAGTCGGTGTTTAAGTCGCAGGTAGTCGTCGAAACTTAGCGGGAACGCCAGCGATGCAGCTGTACGTTTGATCTGTTTCGCGACTTCTGACGATGGACCCGTCGCCGGAAAGAGTGCGGAGACTTTGGGCATAAATCCGGAAACTCTCAGTCGACGCAATGAATTCGAAATCGCATCGGGTTTGCCTGCGCGAGCTAACCTAAAAAGCCCAGGCTCCAGCGCAATGTGATCGTCCCCAAAACTGCGTGGCGCAAAGCAAAGCCGCAAAGCGCCGTAAGATGCTGGAACAGCCACAGTCTTCTTGCGTAGTTCCAAAACACCCACCACATCAACAAGCATCAGACCGCGAACGAGGTCGTACAAACGAGCTTCGTCAACTTGGCCGGCCAAAAATGCGTTGATATCCTCCAACCGCGCAGTGTTGAGCGACTCGACGGCCCATGTCTTGTCGCCGTCTTTGCTTTCGAACAGAAGCAGCCATCGGTGAATCAACATATGCAGCATTTCCACCAAATCGCCTTCGGCGACATGATCGGGCGTAGTCGGGACCCAATCCAATTTGAACGGATCAACAGCCTCCAAGGCTGCTCGTACCGGACCGATTTTTGGTCGTTTCTTGGGGTCGCCAACGGTTACAGATGTCAGCGCATTGGCCAAACGCCAAGCGGCGTCATCGGTCTGCGTTGCGCGACGCCACTTCTCACTCAGTGGTGGGATAGGTTGAGGTGGATTATCTCCCCGACGCGAACTCAGGGCGATTGCGCGTTCGACGCGTCCAATGGCAATCAACACCGCTTGTGCGCTCTGCTGCCCACGCTGTTGACTCATTCTGAAGATTGCCCGTTCGAGTGCGGTCACAGCCGATGCCACGCGATTCGACGAATCTTTGGTTGCCTTCGATGTTACCTTGTCGAGCCAACCGTCAATGCTTCGAAGCAGATCGATATCGGGATTTCGAACGACCTTGAATCGCCCGAGCGATACCGCGAAATACGAAAGACCGTTGCGTTGCTGGATCCCGACACGCTCAAACTCGCTGATGCCACGGTCGATGCCCAGGCCTGCCACTGCGCGTGCGAAGTCCAACCCGGACCGTGCCGCACGCCTGCCAACTCGCGCTCGGCCCTCGCCGAGCATTCCCATCACCTCGCCTGCGGA
>JBFFMO010000608.1:0-3579 GCA_041554035.1 Allomicrovenator sp.
CACCAGCGGCATCGTGTATCCGGCGGCCGCATGGTCCGAGGCCGCACGGCAAAACGGCGCCTTCACGGTGGAAATCAACCGCGACCCAACTCCACGGTCGTCGAGTTTTGATCTGGTACTTCGAGGAAACGCTGGCGAAATTCTGAGTTCGCTCGTTTCCGAGATTCGCCGGGGTTGAAGTCGGCCGCGCAACCCCGTACAACCAGCGAAGTCGCACAAGGGCCCAAATGACCGCGCAAAAGCTAGAAATCGACTTTCCTCGCCCCGATCTTTCAACGTGGCAGAACCTCGTTGCCAAGACACTGGCTGGAAAACCTCTCGACACCTTGAACCACACGCTGGCGGGACAGGTTTTCGAACCCATCTACGGCGTGTCGGAACGCCCCAGCCCCGCCATCGATGGCACGGCGTTATTTGTGGCCCCTCTGCGGGTCGGCGATTCGCTGGACCTTGCGCGGGAGCGCGCAGATTCGTTTATGCTCGGCCCTGAATGGACCCAAGAACAGATTCTGGCTGCCGGGTTCAGTTCTAACGACACCGTGCGGATTCACACCGATGCCACAACCGCCGCACTCCTCAATGAGAAAATTGGTTGGACGAGCGTCGTGTTCAGCGCAGATGTCGCCGGTGCGGCCAATATTGACGGCGCGGCCTGGGAACAGGTCGGCGCAGATTCTGTCGTCGAACTCGCGATTCTGGCCGGCGGCATCTTGGATGCTGCCCGCAATGGAGCCACAGAGCTCAACGTGACGCTCGCCCTGACGCCGATGGTCTTTGAGTCGATCGCCAAACGCCGAGCTTTGGCCGAGGTTTTTGGACGCATCCAGGCCTGGTGGGGAGAATCGCTCAAATTGCACGTTCACGGCGTGACCTCGGCTCGAACCTTCAGCCTCTTTGACGCCCATACGAATTTGTTGCGAACAGGCTGCGCGGCTTTTGCCGGTTTGGTGGCAGGTGTCGACACCTTGACGTGCCTTCCTCATGACTGGCGATGTCAGAACACCAGCGATGGTTTTCGCATCGCACTCAATATCCCCCATGTTCTTTCCAAGGAAGCCCACCTGCTTCGCACCTTCGATGCGGCCGGCGGGTCGGGATACATTGATGCCCTTACTCAGAGCTTTGCCAAAGCGGCGTGGGAATTGGTCCTTGAGCTCGAAACCAAGGGAGGATTGGCCTTAGGTTTTGAAGACCTGATTCGCCCCAGAATCGGCGCCGCTCGGGCCGCGCGAATCAAGAACCTGAGAACCCGAAAGGCCGTGCTCGTCGGCGTGAACGATTTTGTCGATGGCCTCCAGATTCAGCCCGCGCGCAAGTTTGGACCAACAAACCACCCAATAGAAATCCCCTTTGACGCCGATGAATGGGAACGCGTTGCCCGCCGTGCACAAGGCGTGAAAGTCGGAATCGCCACGCTGGGTGAGCCCAAACGACACAAGGCTCGCCGTGAATACGTGGACCGCTTGCTTCGCGCCGGTGGATTTACGGTCGTTGATGCCGCTCAGGACACTTCGCCCGGCGTCGTCTTCCTCTGTGGACATGATGACGACTACCCTTCGCTTGGAATTCAAGAGGCCAAAGCGTTGGCCTCTAAAACAGTCGTGGTCGCGGGTCGTCCCGGAGACCTTGAAGAAGCCTGGCGCGCTGCAGGTGTGAAAGATTTTGTGTTTATGGGTGCCGACATCCTCGCGGTGCTGGAATCGATGTTGGAGGGCCAGTCATGAGTCGTTTTTTGAATGTGACCTACGATTCACTCAGCCCCGCTGCGCCGTCGGCGTCAGACGTCACGACCACGCCGACGCCTGAGGGCATCGACGTCAAGAAGACTTATGGAAGTCTGGACATCAAATCCATCCAGCATCTGGGTTCGTTGCCTGGCATTCCGCCTTATACAAGGGGCCCCTACTCGACGATGTTTGTGACCCGTCCGTGGACGGTTCGGCAATACGCCGGGTTTTCGACGGCCGAACAAAGCAACGCGTTTTACCGACGGAACCTCGCACAGGGCCAACGCGGCTTGAGCATCGCGTTCGACCTCGCCACCCACCGTGGATACGATTCCGACCACCCAAGAGTGTCTGGAGACGTGGGCATGGCAGGCGTGGCCATCGATTCCATCAAGGATATGCGCATTCTTTTTGACGGCATTCCGCTGGATCAAATGAGTGTTTCGATGACCATGAATGGCGCGGTCCTACCCATCATGGCGCTCTTCATCATCGCCGCCGAAGAACAAGGTGTGTCGCCTGAACTCTTGAGCGGAACGATTCAAAACGATGTTTTGAAAGAGTTCATGGTCCGTAATACCTATATTTATCCCCCCAAACCCTCAATGCGAATTATCGCGGATATTTTTGAGTACACCGCCAAAAATATGCCCAAATTTAATTCGATCTCTATTTCCGGTTATCACATGCAAGAGGCCGGCGCGACCGCCGACCTTGAGCTTGCCTACACCCTCGCAGACGGCGTGGAATATATCCGAGCGGGGATTGATGTTGGACTGAAAATCGACGAATTTGCGCCGCGCCTTTCGTTCTTTTTTGCCATCGGCATGGATTATTTCATGGAGGTCGCGAAGCTTCGGGCAGCGCGAACTTTATGGGCAAAATTGGTCGGCGATTTTAATGCGACCAATCCAAAATCTTTGGCCCTTCGCACCCATTGCCAGACCAGCGGCTGGAGCCTTACGGCCCAAGACGTCTACAATAACGTGACGCGCACCTGTGTTGAGGCCATGGCGGCCGTGCATGGACACACGCAGTCATTGCACACGAATTCGCTGGACGAGGCTCTGGCGTTGCCGACGGACTTTTCGGCGCGCATCGCCAGAAATACCCAGCTTCTGCTGCAACACGAGACCGGATCCACGCTGGAAATTGACCCGTGGGGCGGAAGTTTTTACGTGGAAAAACTGACGAACGACCTGATGGAACGTGCTTGGGAGCATTTGCAGGAGATCGAAGAGCTGGGCGGAATGGCCAAGGCCATCGAGTCCGGTGTCCCCAAACTTCGCATCGAAGAAGCAGCGGCCAGAACTCAGGCCCGAATCGATTCGAAACGGCAAAAAATCATCGGAATTAATCATTTTGACCCACCAAAAAATGAAAAAATCCCGATTCTAAAAGTCGATAATGCTGCAGTTCGTGGGGCTCAGATAGCCAGACTTGAAGCGCTGCGTGCGGAACGCGATGATAATGTCCTCAAGGCAAGCCTTGAAGCGTTGACTAAATGCGCGGCCAGTGGCGAAGGCAACCTGTTGGATCTTGCGGTCCATGCTGCGCGCGCCAAAGCCACCGTGGGCGAAATCAGCGACGCACTCGAAGCCGTTTTTGGCCGTCACACAGCGCCCACCAACGCGGTGTCAGGCGTGTACCGAGGAGAAGGCGGCGTGAGCGAATCTGAAATGAGCAACATCGAAGCCCGAATCGAGAGATTTGAACGACACGAAGGGCGGCGCCCGCGCATCCTTGTCGCCAAAATGGGCCAGGACGGCCACGACCGCGGACAAAAGGTCATCGCGACCGCCTTTGCGGACATCGGGTTTGACGTCGATATCGGGCCGCTCTTCCAGACCCC
>JBFFMO010000609.1:0-3570 GCA_041554035.1 Allomicrovenator sp.
GAGGACGAGCGCGCGAGCAAGTCTTCGCGACGCTTCCCCCGGAGCAGTCCAAAGAGATTCGAATTCTTCCCATTCGTGTGACTGTGGCAAACGAAGGCAAACACCCAGAGGCGGTTAACGAGCTGATTTATCAGAGCGAAAATATCGTCAAACCGGTGGGCTGCTTTTTTGTCGAACACACCAAAGAAGACGGAAAGATGTGGGTTGGATTGAGCCCCTGGGCCGACGGCATCGAGCCGAAGACCTGGGAGCGCATTATCCGCGAATCTTATCTGGATATTCATCTTGGAAAGCCTGACGACGTCTCGGTCGTCACCGTTCGTAATCTTCGCGATAACGAATCCAAGATCTTCAATTATATTTTGGGATAACGGAATTCTCGGCGTCTAAGATGCCGAGATTTCGTGGATCTTGATGGCCCCATTTTCGGGGAAATCGATGAGCCGAATCATGGACGGCAGCTTTCCGCTGGCGCTCCCCCTCAACATCATGACGCCTCTTTCATCCCAAACGGGATGAGGGTCGTGTACGTGCCCGTAGAGCACGGCGCTGACGTCCGAGGCCACACACCAGTCCAGGAACTCGTCGGTGTTCTTCAGTGGCATCATGCCGTCGTGAACGTGGCGTTCGGGATGGTGGTGCAACACGGCGATGCGTTGAGCTGCTTTGGGTGTTGAAAAGAGCTGGACCTGATCGGGCGTGATGCGCCCATGTTTCAGCGATCTTCCTTCATGATAGCGCTCTAATTCGTCGGCTTCGCGCTCATCCAGAGTGAGGCCCGCGTGCGAGTCAAAGAGCAGGAATTCCACACCCTGCCGAGTTTCGCTGCGAGGGAATTCCCCGAATCGGTCAGTGAATATCTGGGCGTCGTGCGGGTTTAGAACGTCGTGATTCCCAGGAACGACCAGAACGTCTCGCTCACCCATCATTTTTTCGAAGAGGTCGAAATGTTTGATGTCGTTGGGCTCATGAACCAAGTCGCCGGAGACAACAAAGACGTCGATATCCAGGATTTGTGCCAGATTCAGCCAGGTCTTGAAGACCCAGGCATGAGGCGGGCTGGTGATTTTCCCAAGATGGATATCTGAAAAGTGGGCGATCCGTAGGCCGGATTTTGTCGGGAGATCTGGGAGTCGAATCTTCATGGGATTACTCCGGTGCGACCTTGACGAGTGGGCTCAAGCGCATCATTGCGCCCTGTTGGTCGGACATCTGGCCCACATCATCGCCACCGGCCATGTCGGGGTCCGGGGCGGCAGGAAACATGAGGTTTTGGTAGTCAGGGCAGGTTTTGCCAAATTGAATCACGTTATCGCATTCAGGCGTGTCGGAGAGCGGGTCCGTGAGGCCCACGATCGCATCGTAAGCTGCGGACGCCTCGGAATCGATGCCATTGAGGATTTCGGTCGTGTGCCGAAGACCCAAAAAATGGCCGACTTCGTGCGCCATGATGTGGGCGACAAAATCCGGTTTTGCATTGAGATCCACGACACGAAAGACCAGCCCATTATTGGCGTTTCCGTGCATGCCCGGGGCGCCTGGGACGCCGGCAGACACGCCAAGTAAAAGGCCTGAGGTCTGTCCGAGCAGGATATCCATCACCCAAAAAATGTCGACGCTTAGATGGTCGTCCAGAGTCGGGCCGGGGGATTCAGTCAAGCCCGTTAGCAGACGAATATCGTCAAATCCCCGCACGATTCGATAGCGCTCCGAGGTCTCCTCATCGGCGTCGAAGAACCGGACTTTGCCAAGCGTCACACCTGCTCGCAGGTAGAGTTCACCCACTCGCGCCATCACGGCTTGAACGCTTGGATCATTGGGGGCCGTGGCTGCCGTGAGTCCGTCGACGCCCACCAGATGAATATTGAGGTCGATCAGCGTGCCGTCCTCGGCGCCCAGGACGTAGATGCACGGCGAGGCTCCGTCGGTCTCGACGAACATCGAGTAGGCGGCTCCTGGTTTGGCGTAGTCGGCAAATTGAGGGGCGTAGGGGACCTGAATCGGCCAGTCGAATGAGATCGTCTTGTAGAGCCCCACGGCCTCCGTACCGAGTGTGCCAAGGTCAGTGGCGCGAATATTCTGGTGTCGGTAGGTGGTGATGAGGTCGATTTCGAGGCCTTCGGGACCCGTCATTCGAAACGCTTCGATCTGCCCGGTGGCCACAAAGGGCACGACCACAAAACCTTCGGTCTCCGGCGTCACAAAATCGAGCTTCCAACGGATGGCATCCTCGACCTCTTCGATTTTCTGGGCATTGCAGGTGATGCCCAGCAGATCCCGCGTGGTTTCATAGGGAATCGTGGGTGTGATGATGGGGCCGGGGATGCAGGCGTGGTCGTCTCCGCCGCGGTCGCGGCAGATATATCCGACACGGCAATCACGGGTCTCGACGCATTTTTGGCCGCAGAATTCGCCGTCGATGCAGGCACCGTCTTCGCCGCATTTATCGCAGTCCGGGTAGTAGCAATAACCACCGGGTTGCTCGAGGTCACAGACCAGACCGCTGAGGCAACCATCCACTGTCTCGCAGGCGCCGCCGGCACGTCCGGGAATCGGTCCGTCGCCGGTCTGTGGCATGCAGATTTTCTCGCCCTCGTAGACTTCGCACGCGTAGCTGTCTCGACATTCTTCGGTCGATTCACATCGTACCAAACACGCCGTTGTTCCGATTAATGGGAGGCATGCGCGGGACGGACCGTTGCAGCCATCCTCGCACTCGAGGGTGGTGCACATGCCGCCTGGCCAGCCCCCTGCTTCGTTCAGACATGAGCCCCCCTTGCAATCTTGATTGATGGTGCAGGGGTCCCCATCGATATGGGTTGGGTCAATGACAGGCAAGATTTGCGGCGCTTTGTCGTCACCGCAGGCGGCGAAGAAGAACGTGAGCAAAAAGATGGTCGCTGCGGTTTTCATAGATGTAGGATAGCGGAAACACCCATTCACACCAGCGAATGCGAACTTTGCGTCCCGCGCAAAAATTTTGGGAATACTTGGACGCGTCTGGCGTTTCTGTCTGCGCGCTACCTGTTGCCGGCCTCAAGGCCGATGTGATAGATGCGTGGCATCACGGAGCAGCGATCATGAGACGTCAAATCAAGAAACTTATCGAAGTGAAAATTAACCCCATGGTGGCAAGCCATGGCGGGCGCATCGATCTTATCGATTACGTCGACAAGAACGTTTTCATCGAGATGTCAGGTGGTTGTCAGGGCTGTTCATCGTCGGCAGCGACGCTCAAGCAGGGTGTCGAGAAAATCCTGCGCGACGCGTTCGGTGAGGACATCAAGAATATCTACGATGTGACCGATCATAATTCGGGCGAGACACCGTTCTACACTTAGGTGACAGGTGTCGAATGCACGGTCCTACAGGCCAAAACGGCTGTAGAGACGAACTCCGAAATTCCAGTGATTGGCGACTTCGGATAGGTTTTCGATCCGTTCGGGTTGATTGACTCCCACCAGAAAATCGATTCGATTCACGAAGATCGTCAGGTCTGGTCGAACAAACGCGCCCACGGACACTCCCCACGCGCCTTCTTCTCCCGTTTGCTCTTCAAGATAGCGCGAC
>JBFFMO010000610.1:0-3565 GCA_041554035.1 Allomicrovenator sp.
CTTCGATGCCAATGCTGTTCACGCCGCCGGAACTCCGGTCACAGGACAATTTGACTCGCCGCTCGTGGCCCCTTTGGCCACTCCACCCGGGGGCCTGCCCGCGATTCGAGTCGTCACGACGCAGATGCGGGTCAAGTACGGTGGTTTGGGCGCGCTTTTCGGATTATTGGTCGGCGTGTTTCTGGGAATCTTGAACAGCGCGTTGGAAGCAACATCGTTGGTCGCGGGCATTCCCGTGACGATGCAGATTTCTGGGTGGTTCGCGCTACTGTTTGGAATCACGTGTGCGACCAAACCTGAACGCGTCGCAAATGTCCTCAGAAGCTACGGCGTCATTGATTGATGACGGCGTCGTTGGGTACACACCACGTGATTTGCCGTTGATTGGTGCCTTTTTCAACCGGCCATACCTGCTTTTGAAAACACGTCTGCTCGGCCCGTGCCTCGACGGGCTGGCCCAGCGCCAGATCACCCGTCGAAACGCCAAACTCTTCGCCGTTCGCGGTGGACAGTGGCGTTCCTTTGGCCACGTAGGGTGGCTGGACCGGTGCATCGGCACCCGATAAGCGCATGGCGGCCCGTCGTCCAACGGGTTCAAGTAAATCTTCCTGAGCGTGCACTGTGAATTCCGCGCAATGGGTCTGCGTGCTCGCGTAGAAACGTTTTCCCACCCAGAGTGTGCGCGTGACGTAAGCATCCACCCATGGGTTGAACGCAAGCGCCTGCCCTCTGGAGAAAGCCAGAAGTCCCTCGGCAAACGCGATGTCGGTGAACGTCGTGTCCGTGAAAGGTGCCTCGAACGTGCCACCTGGAATGTAGGTTTGGTCGAGCGACAGCGTGTCGGAGTCTGTCTGAATCCGATATCCATCGACCATGATTGTGTGGCTCTTTCCGTCGTTTTCCACGACAACGCCGGCCGCCGTGGCCACGCTGCTTCCTCGCCAAATCTCTACGCTTTCACGAAGTGTCGTGACCGATTCTGCATCAGATTTACGCACCCAAAATGTCAGCTTGGCGCGGCCGATTCCTGCAAGTCCCCGGCGATAACAGTGCGGCAACTCTTCATCCCCAACCAAGGTCTGCACCTGGTAAAAACCATCCTTTTCATCCGTCACCGCCAGTGAAAGATAGCGTTCGGCCGGATGGCCATCTGCGTAGCGAAGGACTTTCTTCTCAAGCCCTTTCAGGTGGCGTCTGGCGCGCGAATGCCGGCGCCTGCTGGCATAATCCGCGCGTTTTTCTCGATCCTTGATCCGCCGCATTCGCTTCTTTTCAGCTTTGATTTCTCTGGCGTACTTTTCTTGCCGATTCTCGACGTATTTCGCCATTTTTTCAGCGATATCCGAGTCTCGCGCTGCCTGTTCTTCATCGGTTCGATACAGCAGAGCGGGCGTGTCGTCGTCTGGCGACAAGAAAAGTGGAGTGTTTCGAGAAACCACAACAAAGCGCGGAGCGGCTTGCACTTGCGATTCCTGCGGTTGCGGAGCTGTCGCGGGAAGCTGTTCGGGAGGAGGAGAGCCTGATGCGCAGCCGGCGATCAGTGCAATGGCCACAAGATATTTCATGTCTGTGGTTTGGGGTTCAAAAGGATTGGAATGCCGTGTTCTAGCAGCGTGGTCGCCACGCATTTCGAAGTGCTTGCCGCCAGCCGTGTGCAAAAATCATGGCGCTCGGGAGAATGAAACTCCGCGAATGGCGCCGTCAAATCATTGCAGATGATCGATTCTGATGTCCCTAAGTCTACGTGCTCCTGCCATAATTCACGATAGCGAATCATGGCCGACCGCAGATTGGCGGTGACGGCACCCGTGGGCGAGGGATCCCCAAGCAATTCACCGAGGATGAGTTCGCCTGCTTTGATGGCGCCGCATTCCCCGCATCCGGTGATCCCGCCACGTCGAAGCGCCTGATAGGGTGGGGTCCTCAATCCGTAGGTCTCGGCCAATGCGATGCCGCAAGAACGGTGGGCGACCTCGACTCCATCGTAGAGCAGTCGTGTGCGTTCTTCGGCCCATCTTACTAGGTCTTCGAGGCTCAATTCATCGGTCAAAGGGCCTCCAATTTCGCCTGGATCTGAACCGAGAGTCGGTTTGGATTGTTCTCACTTTCACCGCAGAGGCGGTGGGCGAGCTCCAGCGATTCGCGTTGACGTCGAGTGTCGCCAACTCGATTCCACTCGTCGGCGGCGTACACCAGGTATCGCGCCATATCGAGGTTGCGCAGTCGCACAGCACGAAGTCTGACGGCCTCGTACCACTTGTCCCAACTTACGGCGCTGTGCTGAATAGCGGCGACATAGGCCAATCCAATACGAGCCAGATGCGCGAACATCGGAGCTGTTTCTTCGGTATCAGTGACGATCTTGATGAGCCGTTTTTGTGCCTGCGAGGCGTCGCCGAAACGGGTCTCGACGAGTGAAAGGCAAATATAGGCAATATGGTAGACCGGATTGCCCGTGACCCTTAGGGCCTCAACTGCCTGCACCAAGTGGATTCTGGATTCTTCGATTCGTCCCTGACTCTCCGCGACCACGCCCGCCATCATCTGCAACTCTCCCCAGGGCCCGTGATGATGTTCCGGCGAAACAAGCGAAAGCGCTCGTTCGAGCCATTCTTGAGATTCGTCCAGACGATCAAGCCATCGAAGTGCCTCGCACGCGCCCAGCGCAGCCAAACCTTCGTGGTCGGCTCTGCCTCCTAAACGGTACTCTTCGGCCGCCGATTTCATCGAGCGCGCAGCCTGTTCGAGGTTACCGCCACGCAGGTTGACCCAACCCAAGGTGCGATGTGCGTCGCCCTTTAGCGTGAAGGTCTTCACCTCTTGCGCGTACTCTAAGCCTCGCTGAGCCCAAACGATGGCCTCGGCTGATTGCGCCCGACGCAGATGCGAAAGTGCCATGAGACGGCAGCCATGCGTCAGGTCTTCGGGATTTGTCGACGTGTCGACGATGTGTTTTGCCGAATCGAGGGCCTCTCCCAATGCGCCAGAGGCGTAGGCCAACTCTGCGCGGTGACGCCATAAGGCCATCTGTCGTGGATCGCCTGCCGGGACTTCTGCCTCGGACACCGCGACGCGCGTCATCTGCACCCATGCCTGCGCTTCGGCCGTCCGCCGTTCAGAAATGAATTTCTGTATGACTTCGAGGGCCGGTGCGATGGCTTGTTCCGGCTGGTTGGCTTGGATCCGATGTTGCGCCTCACGTTGGCGATCATGAATACCGGGCCTGGTGGTGTAGATGTCGGCAATCACGCTGTGAAGAAGGACCGCGGAACCGTCTGAATGGGCCAGGCTTACAAACGCCTGACGAACCAGAGAATTGATGAACGCAAAACCGGCCGGATGCGGCTCAATCGCTTGAGACAGGCCCAGCGGGCTGCGCGGAATCAAGAAAGCCGATTGTATCTCGTTCCAGATTTCGGACGGAACGACCTCGGCAACCAATGCTGCGATCTTGAGCAGGTTGGCGATTTCCGGCGCTTTGGCGTAACGATCCACCAAGATTTGCGGAACACCTTTTGGGAAAGCCGTTACGTTTCGTGGCCGGAATCGGCCATCGACCTGATGC
>JBFFMO010000611.1:0-3565 GCA_041554035.1 Allomicrovenator sp.
ACCCGACGTCATCAACGTCACGCCGTAACCCTCGAGCATGCCAAGCCCCCAGCCCGCAAGCGTGCCCGAACATAAACGCAAGGGTCGCGCCTCGAATCCGAGTCGCTGCGCCAAACCGCGCCAATCCCCTAGATTTAACATGTCCTCGACCGACCGCTTCTGCATGGAACACCTCCCGAATTTTTGGTTCGAGAGGGTTATCGGTCAATGAGGTTGAAAAGTTGCGAATTGATAAAGTCTCATCAATTCAGGCAGATACCATCACTCAAGATCGTCTTCGATCTCTTTGGCAAGCTCGTCGGCCTTGGCTTCCGCGTTCTCAGCCGTGATTTCGGTCTCAGCGGCCTTCTTGTACTCGATCGGGATGATCTTTTCTTCGACCACGACCTCTGTGACCTCAACCTCAGGTGGTGTGGTCAGCACAGACGCGGTATTTCCACCGGGCTCTTCGACCTTTTTCTCGCATCCCGATACCCAGAGTGCCGCAACGGCAACGATCAAAAAAACTCGCTTCATTTCGACTCCTCAAGTGCTTTGGTTTCCAGGCGTTTCACGGCTTTTTCGTGACGCTTCACCTCTTTCTCGCGAAGCACTTTCGCACGTTCCTTCAGCTTTTCGCTACTCTGCTCTGAGCCGAGTGTTTCGAGGCGCTGGATTTTTGCCATGCGACGCAGGTGCTTTTCGGCTTCGTTCTTTTGTTGGGTCAGCGTGTCACGTGGGGCTTCGCCGGAGTCGATGCCGGGAGCTTCGTTTGGATCCCCGTCTTCGCCTTCGCCCGACTTGCCGTGCTCGTCATCGGACTTGCCGCGGTCTTGGTAAGCCTTCCCGCGCCCTTGGCCCTCCTTATCGCCCGATTTGGCGCGCTCTTGGACCGTCCTGCCGTCGTTTTCGCCCGACTTCTCCTTGTCCCGGTCCTGATCCCGGTCCTTGTCCCGGTCCTGATCTTTGTCTTTGTCTTTGTCCTTCGCTTTGTCTTTGTCCTTATCTTTGGACTTGGACTTGGCTTTGGCACTCGTCTCTTTGCCCGAATGTTCATTGCCCTTCTCACCTTTGCCATCGGCAAAAGCAGGAGCACTGAAAAGCAAGACCGCACATAATACCCATGAAAATTTCATCTTTTTTCTCCGTTAAACCCTCCACCCAAATCTATCTTGCTCACCGACGAAGGGTTTGTCTACCTTGTCCCTTGCGTGCATCCGAGCGACTCGCTAAGGTCCCGCGCCGCGAGGTAAGACATGAAAAAAATAGCATTTGCTCTCCTTTTGCTCGGCGCCTGCAGCGACGACGCAACGAATTCTGCACCAAATAATGGGGAACAAGACACCGGAATGGATGCCATTTTCCTTGCAGACGGCGGCAACGACACAGGTTCGGCCCTCGATTCGGGCAGCGATGCTCAGGCCGACGCGCTGACCGATGCGGCCACCGAGTCCGACGCTCAAATCCCAGTCGACCTTTCACCCCTTGGTGGTGATCGCCCTGTGACTCCGATTTTGCCGGATGCCTACGACTCCAACGCGAAACACCCGCTTCTGATCATCCTTCACGGATACGGCGCCAGTGGCGCACTCCAGCGAATCTATTTTCGAACGGATTCCGTCCAAGATGACCTGAACATGATTGTCCTGGCGCCCGATGGCACGACCAACGCCACAGCCCAGAAATTCTGGAATGCGTCGGATTATTGCTGCGATTTTCAGGACACTCAGGTTGACGACGTCGCCTACATCACGGGCCTCATCACCGAGGCCAAAGCGCGATTTAATGTCGACGACAAACGCGTGTTCCTGATGGGCCACTCCAACGGTGGTTTCATGAGCTACCGCATGGCCTGCGAACGCCCGGACCTCATTGCCGGAATCGTCAGCCTCGCCGGCGCAATGCCGCTCGACACCTCGGCTTGCACGCCCTCAGAACCTGTCGCTGTCGCCCAGGTTCACGGAACGGCGGACGGCACCATCTTTTATGCCGGTTTAGCAGCTTCGGCCGTTTCCGTTGGTTATCCATCGGCGCGCGAATCCCTCGCATTTTGGACCGATCATAACGGTTGTGACACGACGGCCAATACGCCCGACGCGATCGATATTTCCTCCGAAATCGGCAGCGAAACCGACATCGAATCTTTTCCGGGTTGCACCGGTGGTGCATCCGAATTGTGGACCATTAATTTGGGACCACATATTCCCGGTCTTAATCAAGAATTCCCTGTGAAAGCCATGGAATTCCTCCTCGCACACCCCAAGCCATAAATGGAATTTTTTGCCGCCAGCCCTCGGGGTCTCGAGGATCTTCTTGCAAGAGAATTGCAGGATTTAGGAATTAAAAGCGCGCGCGCGAAACGTGGCGGAGTCATGTTTTCGGGCACCATCGAAGACGGATACCGTGCAGTTTTATGGAGCCGGCTTGCCAGCAATATGTTGCTGCAGATCCTGAAATTTCGTGCGCCCGATGAAGACTCGCTCTATCGAGGCGCCAGCAAGATTACCTGGGACGAACATCTCAGTGTCGACGACTCTTTTGTGGTCCACACGACGCTTGTACGCGCACGATTTGACCACACGCATTTTGCTTCGTTGCGGATCAAAGACGCGATCGTCGACCAGTTCCGCAAGATTTACGATAAACGCCCCAACGTGGACACGGTGGAGCCTGACATCTACATCCACTGCCATGTCGACGGGGATGACGCCACGATTTACATCGACCTTGCCGGCGAGAGCCTGCATCGTCGCGGGTACCGTTCGCGTTCGACCGAGGCTCCTCTTAAGGAGAACGTCGCTGCGTCTTGCCTGATTCGCGCCGGTTGGCCTGCGATTGCGGCCAAGGGCGGGGCGTTCATGGACCCGATGTGTGGTTCCGGCACCTTCTTGATCGAAGCCGCGATGATGGCCACCGATACCGCACCAGCACTGGGCCGCGAGTCCTTCGGTCTGGAGCGCTGGCGTCAACATTCGGCAGCGACCTGGGGCGCGTTGATCGAGGAAGCCAGCCGCCGAAGCGACGCCGGGCTGGCGAAATGTCCCAAAATTGTCGGGTCGGACCGTAGTCCTGACGCGGTGGACGCTTCGCGCGAAAATATCCTGAATGCAGGATTTGGTGACTTTATTCAGGTCGAGAAACACGAAGTTAGGGAAGCCCGGCCTTGCGCCGACTTTGGTCTGGTCATGACCAATCCTCCCTACGGAATTCGTATCGATGACTCAGAACGCCAGGCTCATCGCTCGCTTGGAAACACGCTCATTGCCCATTTTGATGGATGGCGCGCCAGCATCATTACCGCAGGAAAAGAGCTCGGCATGGAGGTTGGCCTTCGTGCTAAGAAAGTGATTCAGGTCGATAATGGCCCGATTCAATGTGTTCAATTAAATTTCGAAATTGAAGAGCGGAATATCTTTCATGAAAGAAGGATTAAGCCCCTCCCGGACTCGGGTTCGGATCTAGAAGAGGAGATGAAAAATGGCTGAAGCACCTACATTTATTCGAATGAAAGAAGACATGAAGGATGCGATGCGCGCCAAAGACGCCGATCGTCTTGGCTCAATTCGTATGCTCATTTCGGCTCTCA
>JBFFMO010000612.1:0-3565 GCA_041554035.1 Allomicrovenator sp.
CCCTTAAAGACTTTGCGGATTCGGAAGCCGACGACCGGACGAATATCGCGGCTCTCACGCCCCTGAAATTGAAGGTCTTGAGGCTCGCCTACGCCAATCATGACGCCGACGCGCAGGTGGCCGCTTACCGCAAACAGCATCAAAGTTGGATTGAGGACGTGGCGCTTTTTAGCGCACTGAAATCCCATTTTGGAGATCGATCGTGGAAGGAATGGGACGCTGCGCTTGTCGCTCGGGAACCCAAGGCCATCGCAGCCGCGAAGAAAAAGCATGCGGAAGCCATGGATTTTGTCGTCTTTTGCCAGTGGCTCTTTGACAGCCAGTGGTTCGACCTACGTGAGTATGCCAACGAACGAGGGGTGAAAATCATCGGTGATTTGCCCATCTTTGTGGCGATGGACAGCGCCGATGTTTGGTCAGAACGCTCCTGGTTTCAGGTGGGGACTCTGGGCGAAGCCGACGAGGTCGCGGGTGTCCCCCCTGATTATTTCAGTGAGACGGGGCAGAAATGGGGCAATCCGCTCTACGACTGGGCTGCGCTCAAAAAAGATGGGTTTGGCTGGTGGATTCGTCGAATTCAGCGTGCCATGGGCCAATGCGACCTCGTGCGTATTGATCATTTTCGTGGTTTTGAGTCGTTTTGGGCGGTCCCAGAGTCGGCTCCTAACGCGATTCAAGGCGAATGGAGAAAAGGGCCTTCGGACTCATTTTTTGCCGCCATCAAGAAGGCCCTGGGCGAGGTGCCCTTCATCGCGGAAGATCTGGGGATCATCACTCCCGAGGTTGCGGAATTGCGCGACCGCCAGGAATTGCCCGGCATGAAGATTCTGCAATTTGCGTTTGATGGCTCGCCAGACCATCCATTTTTGCCCCACATGTATCCGACTCGCTGCGTCGCCTATACCGGCACGCATGATAACGACACCTCGTTGGGCTGGTACGAAAGTCTTTCCGAGGAAGAAAAACACCGCGTTCGGACATATCTACACCATGGTGACGAGGGCATCGTTTGGGCGATGATCGAGTCCGTTGCGGCTTCCAGGGCCGAATTGGTGGTGTTCCCACTTCAGGATATTCTGGAACTTGACGCCGAATCTCGCATGAATATCCCGGGAACATCGACGGGAAATTGGGGTTGGCGTGTGAGCGCGGCGCAATTGAAGAATGCCAAGGCATTTAGCCACTTGGGTCAGATAACCGAAAAGGTGGGCAGATCTTGAAACGTTGGTTGGCGATAATTTTGGTGGGTCTTGTTGCCGCGGCTGCGCTGCTTTTCTTTTTTGTGAAAGACACCAAAAAGGCAGAGTCGCCGGTCGTTGTGGCCCAGGTTGAGGCGCCAGTGGGACTCTACGTCTCTGGTGTGGTGATTGATGGAACCGGTAAGGGCGTTTCGGGCGCCGTGGTGAAATCTGGAGAAACCGAGGTTACGACCGACGACACCGGTGCGTTTCGATTCTTGGACCTTGAGCCGGGCGAGCTTTCGATCGGCGCGCAGGCTGAAGGTCACGTGGTCAAGGGGCCGCCGGGCCGCCCTCTTTGGACCGGCGAATTAAAGGCCAAACATCCACTGGCTGGGCTGAAATTAGTTTTGCATCAGGCCAGTGTCGCATCGGGTAATGTGGTTGCCGGTCGCACGGCCGTAAGTGCACGTCTGACGGTGCTTTATCGCGATGATGGAGACGGCGAATATTCGATCGAAGCGGGAAGCTCCGATTCAAAAACCGGCGCGTTTTTAATCGCTGCGCTGGCCCCGGGCCAGATTCGGCTTCTGGTCGAGGCCGAGGGCTACGCCTTTGCCGAAAGCGAAGAATTCCTACTCTCGGACGGAGAGACCCTTAGCGAGATCGTCATCGACTTGAGTCCGGGCGGTGTGGTGATGGGAGTCGTCAGCGATCCTGCAGGCACCCCATTAAGTGGTGCGGAGCTTGTGTTGCAAGGCGCAGGGAGGGCTCGGAAAATCGTGTCTGAAAGTGATGGCAGTTTCAATTTTGCCGCGGTCCCAGTGGGGGAAGTCTCTATCCGCGCCCGTCTGAATGGTTTTTTGGATGCGAGCGTCGATGGCCTGGTCATCGTCGCCAACGAAACCTCGAATGCAGACATCGTCTTGGAGCGCACTACCGGGGTGTTCGGACGCGTTTATGACAAGGACGGTCCGGTCACACCGGCATTCATCATTCTGCCCGGGCAACGCCGACCTGAGCTCGTCGTGAGCGACGGCTCGTTCAAGGTTTTGGTCCCAGGCGTGTCAGAACTGACCGTGATTTCGCCCCGTCATATCGCCAAAACCGTCACGATTGTGCCGGGCGTGGCTTCGGAAGTGGAGTTGACCCAGGGCGGGTCGGCGCGCGGAAATGTCGTCGACGAACGCGGGAACCCAATTCCGCAGGCGCAGGTGAGCGTGAACTGGTTTCAGGCCGACGGTCCCACGCCTTACGGCCCAACGATCTACCCGGTGCAAAGCGTGAATGGCAGCGATGGCAGTTTCGAAATCGGACCGCTTCGTCCTGGCAAATACACACTCTCGGCACGTTCTGGTGCGAACGCGACCGGTGAATCGAAGACCTTCGAAATTAGAGGTTCACAAACGGCGACGGGCATCAAGATCGTGCTGCCTGCCGGCGCTACCGTCGAGGGAGTCGTAAGAGATTCCGCCGGCAATCCCGTTCCGCGTGCACGGGTCGAGTTGTTCGAGGCATTTTCGCGGTTCGCCAGACCTTCGACTTTGACCGGGCCTGACGGGCATTATCAGATTGACGGTGTCCCACCTGGGCGTCGCTCGCTCCGCGTTGCCGCGCGTGGTTTCATGACTCGCCTGGCCTCGGGGATCGAAGTCAAAGCCGGCACCAACACGCGCGACGTGTCGCTCGCGCCCGAAGAGTCTGGGAAGAAATTCAGCTTCGGCGGAATTGGGGCGGTTTTATCGCAAACCACGGACGGAATTGTCGTTCAAAAGACGATGGACGGAAAACCTGCCGCCCTTTACGGACTGCAGCCCGGCGACCTGATCCGTGGCATCGATGGAGAGGACACCGCAGACACTCGCCTCGACCGAGTCGTCGAGAAGCTGCGCGGCGAAGAAGGTGCCCCGGTGAGTGTCGAAGTGGAGCGGGCCGGAAAACGCATGAAAATCGAAATCACGCGCGGTTCCGTCGAAGTGAAATAGGGTGCGTTGTCGGGTTTCAGGTCGACGGGTTTCGGGTTTCAGGTCGACGGGTTTCAGAAATCACAGCGCTGTGATTGGTCCGCTGGGCTCCAGCCCGGCATTGCGATTGGATTGGTCCGCCGGGCTCCAGCCCGGCCTTGCGACTGGTCCGCAGGCTTTATGGCCTGCATTGCGATTGTGATTGTGATGTTGAAACGCAGTGCGGGCAGGGTGCCCGCGCACCAAGGCCTCAGGCGGACCGAGTCACAGAATCACAGTGCAGGCAGGATGAGGCTGTCGCAAAAGTAGGTGACGAGCAACCGGTTTTGTGATCCAAATGGAACATGGAAGATTCTAAAAAACCGGCCCGAATCATCGAATCAAGCTTTCAACCTGAGATGTTTTCCAACTTGCCACCGGCAG
>JBFFMO010000613.1:0-3557 GCA_041554035.1 Allomicrovenator sp.
CCCCATCAAAAGCCCGATTATTGCGTGAGTTCGGCATCGACCGCGTGAGCATGGGTGTGCAGAGCTTTTTGGAATCCGAAACCAAGGCCGTGCGACGGCCGCAAAAGGCCGATGTGGCACGTGGTGCGCTCGATATGATGCGAAGCGCCGGCTTTCCGACGATAAACATCGATCTGATTTACGGCATTCAGGATCAGACGCCCGAGACCTTCGAATACTCGATTCGAGAAGCCCTCAAATTTGAGCCCGAAGAGGTCTACCTCTACCCCCTTTATGTTCGCCCCCTGACCGGCCTCGGCAATTCCCCACGCGCTTGGGAAGACGTTCGTTTCGCGCTGTATTTGCATGGTTCTCAGGTGCTTTTGGACTCCGGCTACGAACAGGTGTCGATGCGCATGTTCCGCAAGATCTCGGCGGGTTCGGATACTGGGCCCGTGTATTGTTGCCAGGCGGACGGCACCGTTGGACTTGGCGCGGGAGCACGTTCGTACACCTCGACCACACATTATTGCAGCGAATACGCGGTTGGGCGCCGTGGCGTCGTTGAAATCTTGGAAGACTTTGTCCAAAGACCAGACGCGCGACTTTCTCATGTGGAATACGGCACCCCGATGAACGCCGAAGAGCAGCGGCGGCGCTTCATGATCCTGTCTTTGCTGTCTTCGGAAGGGCTGAGCGATGTCGATTATGCGGCGAAATTCAAGGCCCAACCCATGGACGACTTCCCCGAGCTCGTCGAACTGCTCGAAATGAACCTCGCCACAAAGAAAGACAATCTTTTGGTCCTGACGCGCGAGGGCATGGGCTGGTCGGACGCGATCGGTCCCTGGCTCTATTCGGAATCGGTCCGACAATCCTGTGATGAGTTTGAACTGCGATGAAATGGTCCATCCTCTACCGAGGCCCGCTTTCGAGCTGCAACTACGCGTGCGATTACTGCCCGTTCGGGAAAACCAAGAACACGCGCGCCGAGCTCGCCGATGACGCCCAGAAACTGAGCCGATTCGTCGACTGGGTCATCGCACAACCCCACGATATCGGTGTGCTTTTTACACCGTGGGGTGAAGCGATGATCCGCAAGCACTATCAGCAGGCGTTCGTTCGGCTCTCACATGCCACGAATGTGCGTCGTGTCGCCGTTCAGACGAACCTCACGTTTCCCACAGCTTGGCTGGCCGACTGCGACTTAGACAAGGTCGCCTTCTGGACCACCTTCCATCCCACTCAGACGACTCTTGAAGCGTTCCTCAAACGCGCAAAGGCTTTGGACGAGGCTGGAGCCAAATACAGCGTGGGCGTGGTCGGATTCCACGACGCCCTCGAACAGGCGATAGAATTGCGCGACGGCCTTCCTGCCGACGTCTATCTTTGGGTGAACGCCAATAAACGCGACCCGGGATATTATTCGGAAGCCGACATCGTAGCGTGGGAGCAAGTCGATCCCCTGTTTCGTTTCAACACTCGTCGCCACGTCTCGCTGGGCCATGCCTGTCAGGCCGGCTCGACGGCATTTACTGTGGATGGAAACGGTGAAGCCAAGCGATGCCATTTCATCGACCCATCGATCGGCAATATTTACGCCTCAGACATCGCTCAAAACTTGCGACCGACACCCTGCACCAACGCGACATGCGGGTGTCATATCGGCTACGCGCATCTGGACCGCCTCGGACTCTACGACATATTTGGTGACGGATTGCTTGAGCGCCGTGCTAAACCAGAGCTGTGGAGCGAAAAGGGACCTGCGCTGGCACGAGCCCTGCAATCACTGACGCAGTTCGGGGATTCCCCGGACATATGACGAATATTTTGCTTTCACGCGCAAATGCGCGCAATTGGTGCGCTGCACCTACTCATGGATAAGGAGAGACTCATGGGCCACGGAAAATTGACACGTCGCGGATTTCTTAATGTTGCTGCCGGTTCGGTAACCACCCTCACGGTTGGATACCTGCTTGCTGGTTGCCAACCTAAAGAAGCCGGAAGCGGCGGAAATGAAGCACCTGCGCCAGCCGCGGACGCCAAAGCTGCTGATTGCACCGACATTTCGGCGCTCTCAGAGGCCGATAAGGCTACACGCACTGGACTTCAGTACGTCGATAAGAGTGCTGATCCGGCAAAACACTGTGAAAAATGCGCGCTCTACACGGCTCCCACCACTCCAGGTGGATGTGGCAGTTGCAGTGTGGTCAAAGGCCCGATCGCGCCCCTCGGCTCGTGCACGGCATTTGCTCCAAAAGCCTAATTTCCTTTGCCAAGTCGCCTAAATAGGCATCAAATAGCCCACCCTTTCTTCGGTGGGCTTTTTTGTGGCTAAAAACTCCTACGATGCGTTTTTCCAACTCGCACGCGTTCAGCCGTCCGAATCCCTGGATTCGTGGTTTGACGCCTCCAAACAGCTCGACCCCGCGCTGCTTGAGACGCTTGCCTCGGCGTTTGTGTGGGCAAGGCAAGCCGAAGAACTCGCCTTCCTGCCTCGCTCTGAATGGCGACAAGCCATCGAAGACGCGAATCTTGTTCGATATCAATCCCACGAAATCCTGACTCACCTCAATGATATCGCGCCCGACGACGCGCCCGAGGCATTCCTTGAAGAAGTGTTTTGGCGCGAGACCGCCCTGTCGCGACTCGACCTTTCCAGCGACGATCATTTCGCGAATGCGCTGATTTTAGGGGCCGATAGCCTGGTCGCCGCGCTTTCCTGCATTCGTGACGCAAGGCCGGGCCCTCACGGCAGCCGACTTCTGCAGATCTTCCCCGAGCTTGATGCGCTTCGACTTCATCGGCCGGATTTTGTGACCACGGAACACGAGTCCGTGGTGGGCGGAACGTCCCTGCCTCTTCTCGAGCACCTCGTGGACCGCGTGCTCTCACGAAAATTACGTGGCCTGGAACAAGCGGATATCTCGCTCTTCCAGCGCGATGACGCCCTGAGCCAACCCGCCTTTGAGGCGGAGGTGGCGGGCTACAACCGAATCGGAGAGCTTGGTCTCTTGCCCGTACTTCGTTCAGCGCTGATGTTCTTGGACTTCTCAAAGGGCGGCACCGACTCGGTCCGCTCCCAGTGGACCGCAGCGGGGGCCGACCTAACCGTGCACAACATGGCCTCGGCCCAGATTCTTCAGAACTTCGACGTTCTGCGGCGTTTCCCGAGGTTCCGTGGATCGCCATGCATGGCAGCCATCGTCGTTGAACTCGTGCGAGTGCACGGTTTGACCGGGCAAACCGTACGTGGGGAGTGTCCGCTGACCGTGTTCGCGCCGTTCATTCAATGGCTACGCGGCGCAGCCGAAATGATCGCCAAGGCATTAGGAGTCTCGGAGGGCAATGCAATCGATGCAGTCATCGATGTACTGCATTTGATCAATGTGTGTGACACGGCCGGAGTTCGAGAAGGCCTTTTTGATGACTCGTTGCGCTTCGAGTTTGTTGCGGTTGAAAACCTGTTGCGTCGGCTTGCCCGAACCCCCATCACTTCGGCCAGCGAAACAGAAATGGAACTCAAGCGTTTCGAAATCAACGAAACCAGCGAGAGCCCGGCCGAAGACGAACAAAGG
>JBFFMO010000614.1:0-3547 GCA_041554035.1 Allomicrovenator sp.
ACGTATTCGGGCAGTCCTCGCCTGAACTCAAAGACATATTCACCGGGGGCTAGTGGGACCGTCATGAACGCGGTGTTTTTCTGGTTGGGTAATGCCGTCGCCGTGATCTTCACTTCCTTGCCGTCGCGTGTGGCGTGCCAACGCGAGAAATCCGTCACATTTAGCCGCAGCGTGCCGGTGGCAGCTTCGTCCGCGCGAAGGTCGATTCGTTCGTCCGCCCAAGAAACCAGTTCAACCGCGCCAGCGCCATCGACGACAAATGGGTCTTTTTTCCAGTTTTTGTAAGCGTATAGCTTCAGACCTTGCCCAAAATCTTTGACCAGCTCGTACCCCGTGCCCAACTGGCTTGTGGACACGACATAACGAATATTCAAGGCGTTCAGGAGTTCGAATGAAGACCCTTCCATTTTGTAACGGAAGGTCTCGGCGGGGGTGAAGCCGGGCTTGTAGATCGGCATCGGAACCAGCGTGCCGAAGTCCACGAAAGAATGGTCATGGTAGGCGTTGCGGATTTCGACCCGGTAAATTGGGACCTCCCGCGCGAGCCAGTCTTGGTTCAGCCATTCGGCAAGCTTGGCGCGGGCCTCTTGATAAGGCGCGTCGGATTTTTCTTGGAAATTGCGGGTAAGTTGGTCGTTTCGAAGCCCATCAACCCATCCAAAGAGGATCGGGGCCCCAAGCAAGAGCACCAAGAATACCCGAATCGGCGAAGGGGCGCTCGTGCGTTTGGCCATTCCAAAGATCGCCACCAATGCCGCGCCTGCCGCGATGAACGCGTAGGGTTTGAGGATCATCGCGAAGCGTTGGTACTGCAGATACGTGAAGGATTCGGAAAGCTGGGGCAAATGGAACGCGCTGATGAACCAGGTCGAGGCTCCCGCCATGCACAGGAAGGTCATCAACGCGATCAGGCTGGGTTTAAAGCGTCGGTCGCGTAGGAGCGCCGCTGTGCCCAGCATCGCCAAAATAGCGACCAGCATCCATGTTCCCTCCAAAAGGTTGCCAGCGTAGAGGCGAGCGCCCATGTCGTACGCGTTGCGCCATGGTTCGCCGTAGTTTTCCGAGAACTTCTTCGTATCGAAGAAAGGAAGGAGCCAGATCGAACCGATGCAAAAGGCCAAAACCGAGGAAAACAAGAGTCGAGCCGTGCCCAGGACTCGGCTTCCGTCGCGCTCGCTGGTGACCAACGCCACGACGCTCACCAATACGATGACGAGCAGGTGAACCAGTTGAAGCGGATGGGTGAGCAGAGATAGGCCCATGAAGATCGCGAACACCGCCATGGATTTCCGGTCTTTTGCCGCCACAATTTTGGGGAGTTGAGCCACGCCAATCATGCCGATCGCGATGGCAAGTGAGTTGGGCCAGACGCCCCATTGGCCGGCAAAAACCCAGCCGCCAAATCGAAAGGCTCCCGTGTCCATCAACACAAAAAGTCCTGCCAACACCCCTGCCCATCGGCTGATGAAGGCCTTGCCCACATAATAGGTTGACCAACCCTGAAGCGCCCAAAAGAGGACAAAAGTCAGGGCGTATGCGGTGTCGAGCGACCACAGGCCAAGCCCCATCGCCCAAACCGTAACGACCAGGGCTTCGGTGCCAAAGGGGTAGAGGTATTCAAACGGGTTGCCGGCGAACCAGTGATGGCTCCAGCCAAAAAGACGTCCGTCGGCCAGCAATTCCCGCAGCTGCCAGGCTCGGAAGAAATGAACGGGATGATCGTGGTCAATCGGGCGGTCTCCCATCGCTTGGTGCGGGAAGATCGCGGCAGCAACGGCCAGAAACGCCGCTGCTATGGCGACTTCAAGCAAGACAGAAGACGGTTTGAACGAGAGACCAATGATGCGTCGAGGTTCAGACAGCCATGCGTGCAGTGTCGAGAAATGGGCGGCCCAGAAGGGCTGAGTCCAAGTCACGAAGGCCGCTGCGATAGCGATGTAGATGAAGGGAAAGGGGTCGCTTATCCCTCCTTGCGTGATCGCAAAGAGGAGTGCGGTAATCGTCCCTAAGATGACAATAGAGCGGGCCATCTGATCTCCGAAGCGAGCGGAGTCCTAACACAACGTGGCGGACTCGCCTACAAACGGGTCAGAGGCTTTCGAGGCAGGCCGTCAATGCGTCGGTGGATTCCCAACCGCAAAAACCTTGATTACAGCCGCAAGAGGTGTTCGGCTCGCCGTAACAGGCGTCTTCAGGACGAGCCTCACATGTGGTGAACACCGGAATATTGGTGCAAATCTGGCCGCCGCAGCCTGAAATGATGCAATCTGAATCGGATTGGCAGTCGCGTCCGCGAGGAGCCTCGACACAAATTCCGGTTGGGTTGATCCCAAGATTGCAGTTCGGGTCATTCGATCCGTCTGGGCACTGGTACTGGCACTCAAAACCGGCTTCGCAGGTGTTTCCACCGTACATCGAGCAGGTCGCAACCGCAGCGACGCAGGTTCCTGATGGGTTGATGCCAAGGTTGCAGTTCGGGTCGTTTGATCCGTCTGGGCACTGGTAATCACACTCTAGGCCGTCAGCACAGGCGCTGCCGTACATCGAGCAGCCATCGCCGATTTCGCCCAGACCATTGCAGGCGCTTTCGGTGGCAAATTGTTCGTAGCCTGCTGGCACGAAACAAGGCGAAGGATATTCACAGCAGGTTCCATCGACTGGATTTTTTCCGAAGGTTTGGATGCCGGCGCAGCGTACGTATGGGGGTGGATTGGTCCACTGGCATGATGGCTCAGGGTTGCACTGGCACATGTCACAGCCTTTGTAATCCGTTTGGTAGCCGTTTTCGCAAAACAGGTTGCAAACGACGGCGCGGCACTGGCCGGATTCGCAGGTTCCGCCTGCGCAGCCGATGCTCAACGTGAAGTCGCCTTCTTCGAACGAATAGTCACGCACGATCACAAGGTAGGTGCCGGTCTTTTGGACTTCGAAATGGATGAACGAATCGTAGGTTCCGCCTTCGGACGAATCGTCATTTGCAGCGATGAGGTTGCCGTACGCTCCCGAAGGACGTTTGGGGCCGTAGAGACCTGCAACGGCGTCAAATCCACGCGAGACGCCAGTGACACGGATGTCGACGATATCGCCTTCTTCAAGTGCGACCTCGTAACCTTGGTAGATCTTGTTTCCGGGAGGGTTGTACGAATCCGAGTACGAATCGTCGAGGCGGATGGCAGCGCGGATATCTGTGTAACCGGCTGTACGCCAGTCGCCTTTGCCGTCCACCGAGATTTCGCCTGGCAAGTCCGCCGAGGTTTTTGCGGGTTGTGCGTCGCCACAAGCTGCTGCAAATGCAAGCAGTCCAATCAACATCCAATTCATTCGTTTCATTCGTGTCCCTCACAATCGAGCTGTGTGGGCGATACCTACATCAACTCACATGGCACTTCAATAGGGCTTGGTGGAATTCGTTGGGCTTTGCCGGGACACGACCCAACCGGTGAGCTCTTTTCGCTGCCCTATCACATCAATCCGCCCAAGAGTCCTTGAGCCCGAAGCCTGGTCACAGGCCGTATACAATGTTGCTGGCAATGGCATGGCGACGCGA
>JBFFMO010000615.1:0-3546 GCA_041554035.1 Allomicrovenator sp.
CCAACGTTTGGCAGCCATGCATTTGGCTCCGGACTACGACAGCGTCGATTTCGTGTCCAAAGTCTCGGTCTCACGTCCCACCGAGATTCGACTTCAAGACGTGGCCAATGGCCAGGCGGTTGTTGAAGGTCGCGGCGATCACGACCTTCACTGTGTCGTGGTGGATTTTGGCGTAAAACACAGCATCCTTAAACATCTGTATCGCTCGGGATTCCGGGTCACACGTGTCCCGCATGACGCGTCGATCGCGGATATTCAGGGCCTGGCTCCTGACGCGATCATGCTTTCGAACGGACCGGGCGACCCGGCTCAAATGGACGGGCAACTCGAAAAAATCCGTGGGCTGGCTGAGCGTTGGCCCACCTGGGGAATCTGTTTGGGTCATCAGTTGATCTCGCGAGCCTACGGTGCGCAGACCTTCAAGTTGCCCTATGGGCATCGCGGTCCAAACCAGCCTGTGCAGGATTTGCGAACCCAAAAAGTCGCGATGACCAGCCAGAATCACGGTTATGCCGTTGAAAGCGAGTCCATGCCTTCTTGTTTCCAGGTGACGCACCTGAATCTGAATGACGGTACGATCGAGGGGATCCGTCATACGGAACTGCCGGTTCAGGCTGTGCAATACCATCCAGAAGCGGGGCCTGGGCCTCACGACGCCGAGAGTTTCTTTGCAGAATTCTTTCGAAGTGCGGGGAAGGATTCGTGATTCCACCCGAAGAATCGGAAATAGGCGAAGAAGAATCCGAAGTCCTCGATCTTGATCAGGCCTCGGAGGCGGACGCAGACGCAGATGCATCTGCGGAAACGGAAACGAAGCCGCCCAGACGCCGAAAAAAACGCATCAAGGCGCCCCGCGTTCGTGAGTACATTCTTCCTCTGCTCACGCTTGCCACTTTGGCCGTGCTTCTCATCAACTTCCGCACGGTGCTGCTGCCCTTTGTTTTTGCCTGCCTGCTTGTGTTCCTAATGGAACCCCTTGTCAGCCGCATGGAGCGCACCCCTTCGTCTCCTCGGGGGCTTCCTCGTTGGATCGCAGTGCTGACGGTTTATTTGGTTACGCTGACGACCGTAACGACGTTCTTGATCGCTTTCGTTCCAAGATTTGTCGCGGAGTTTGTTCGTTTTGGCGAATCTGTGCCCGAACTGGTGAACCATCTTCGCACCGAAGAACTGCCCAAGATCGATGACCAAGTGTCGGAGTTTATCGGCGCGTATATTCCGTCGCTCCACAACGTCGACGTGACCGTGGCAACGGCGAGCAGAGTGCTTGCCGCAAGGAAGGCCGCTGGAAGAAATGCGTTGGCCATGGGAGCCGCGCGGCAGGCCGTGACCCGAGCGTACGACCTGCGCTTGGCTTACCGAGAAATTCAAATCGACGAGAATACTCTGTCCCTCGAGATGTCCGCCGTGGCGAACGAACCCGAGGCGCAAAGGACCCTGTTGGACTCGATCGATGGCGGCCGTTGGCGGTTTGCGCTCAACGAGGAGCCTGCGTTCCGGTTGGTTCCCGACAAAAGCGGTGGTCTGCAGGTCTACCTCAATAATGTCGACCTCGAAGTCGAACAACAGGATAATCGATGGGTGATACGTCGCACGGCAAGCGACGCTCTGCCGATGCCGGAGTTGCCCTCAACCAAGGGGCTCTCGCTGCAGAAAAATGTCGACGACCTTCTTCAAGGATTTGTGGACGACTCCACCTCTCAAATCGGCAAATTGATCGAATTCGCTCGAGCGCTCGCCGTGGGCATTTTGCAGGGATTTCTGGCGGTGATGCTGACCTTGATGGTCGCGGCCTTCATCTCGATCGATTTGATCCGGTTACGAGGATCGATGCGCTCTATGTTCCCAGAAGAAGCTCGTCATGGTTTTGATACATTTTTGGCGATGGCCGATCGGGGAATGTCGGGCGTGATCCGTGGACAGCTGATCATCTGCGCCGTCAACGGCGTCCTGACGTATATCGGCCTCGCTATATTAGGCGTGAGATTCAGTCTACTTCTTGCAGTGATGGCGGGAATCCTGTCCCTGATTCCCGTTTTCGGAACGATTCTGTCCACGGTCCCCATCGTCGCGATTGGACTGACCAACGGAATATCGACGGGTTTGCTCGCACTCGCATGGATTCTGCTGGTACACTTTCTTGAAGCGAACTTCTTGAACCCAAAAATCATTGGTCAATCGGCGCATATTCATCCGGTGATCGTGATTTTCGCCCTCTTGGCAGGCGAAAGTGCCTATGGATTGGTAGGAGCGTTATTAGCTGTGCCCACAGCGTCCTTGTTGTTGACCGTGTTCAACTTCGTGAGGTTACGTGCTTGGCGCCCAGACGAGACCTTGGATACGTCGACCGTGTGAACGGCCGAAAACGGTGTAAATATGGAACTGGAGTTTTGGGCAACCACTGACGTGGGCCGAGTGCGCGATCATAATGAGGATAATTTCCTCGTAGATAAGCGACTGCGCCTCTTTGTGGTGTGTGATGGCATGGGCGGACACGCCGCGGGCGAAGTCGCCAGCGCGATGAGCGTCAAGGTCGTGCGAGAAGTCGTCTCGGAGGGCAAGGAGCTCTTTGAACGGCTGGAGCGCGATCCCGATAATCTCGCCAATCGTAAAGCTGTGCAGGACCTTTGTGAGCATGCGATTCATGAAGCGTCGCAGCGCACGTGGCAGGCTGCGCAAGAGGACCCCGCCAAACGTGGAATGGGGACGACCTGCTCAATTCTTCTGCTGCAAGATGGCCGCGGTTTCATTGGCCACGTGGGAGATTCCCGGATTTACTTGCGGCGCCAAGGGCAGATTCATCAGATCACGGAAGACCATTCTCTGCTTAACGAGATGCTACGCCTGGGTAAGTTGAAGAAGGGCGAAGAACATTTGTTGCCCAACAAGAACGCCGTGACGCGCGCCGTGGGCGTCAACGAATTTGTCGAGGTGGACACCTTCGAATTCGATGTGTTCAGCGGCGATCAATTCCTGCTGTGTTCAGACGGCTTGTGTGGCTATTTCAAGAGTGATGAAGACATCATGGGGCTGCTTGAGTCCCCCGATGTCAAAGAGGCAACCGAGCAATGCATCGCTTTTGCGAATGCCGGTGGCGGCAAAGACAACATCACCTCGATCATCATTCGAGTCAGCGGCGATGTCGGGAAACATCGAGACATTCAGAAAACGATCGATTCGCTCAAAAGCGTTCCGTTTTTTCAATACCTTGCCTACAAAGAGCTCGTTCAGGTTGTGAACCTTGCTCAACGCGTTGAGTTTCCGACCGGAACTCAGATTTGCGATCAGCGAAATCCAGGGCGTGCGCTTTTTGTTCTGGTGGACGGCCGCGTCGAAGTCTCAGATGTCGACGGAATACGTTCCGGGGGTGGTGGGGGATTCTTTGGCGAGACCTCCATCATTGATGAAGGTTCTCGTCCGTTGGACGCGATCGCACTCGAAGACACGGTGGCACTCAAACTCGACGTCGACCGCTTCATGGAGTTGCTCCGCCACGATTCAGAATTGGCTGTGAAGGTCCTGTGGAATTTTCTCCATAATTTCACG
>JBFFMO010000616.1:0-3539 GCA_041554035.1 Allomicrovenator sp.
CCGGACTCGCCGACAACGCCAAGCGTTTCGCCCTTATTGATGGTGTAAGAAACACCATCAACCGAGGGCAACACGCCGTCGTCGGTGAAGAAATGGGTCTTGAGACCCTTGATTTCTAGAAGTGGCTTGCTGTCCATCGTCACTTCCTCAGTTTGGGGTCGAGTGCGTCACGTGCGCCTTCACCGACCAAGTTTAGAAGAATGACGGTCACGAAAATTGCCAGACCAGGCGCCAAAATCAGCACGTCTTTTCCGGTTTCTCGTCCGGCAGTCAAAATCTGTCCCCAACTTGGAGCGGTTGCAGGCCCAAGTCCGAGGAAGCTCAAGGAAGCCTCGATCAAGATGGCACCGGCCACACCAAAGGTGGCGGACACAAAGACCGGTCCAAGAGCATTGGGCATCACATGCCGAAAGATAATTCGTCGTTCAGTCAGGCCAAGCGCAATAGCTGCCTGCACAAAGTCCTGACGTTTAAGGCGTAGGAACTCCGCTCGGACCAGTCGCGCGATACCCGTCCATCCAGTCAGACCGATGATGAGCATGATATGAAAAATGCTTGGGTCGTCGATGAAGCCGCGCAGGGTCAGAATCAGGAAGAAGGTTGGGAAACAAATCATCACTTCGACCAAGCGAAGGACAATCATGTCGACCCATTTGCCAAAATAACCGGCAAGACCACCCAGAATCACGCCAATCGTGGTGTAAATCGCCACGGCGACCACACCGATCGTCAGCGAGATTCGCGTTCCATAAAGAATGCGTGTGAAGACGTCGCGACCTTCCCGGTCAGTTCCCAAAAAGTGATTGAAGTCGGGATCTAAAATCACCGAAGTCAGGTCCACGTCGCGGTACGAGTATTTCAATAAAGGGAATAATGTGGAGACTTTCGAATCACCGGACAACGTGATCCAGTCCACATAAGGCTCACGGAATCCGCCGAAATAAATGACGGTAAAAACGATGATCTGAGCCAACGCCGACCACGAGACGAATCGCGTGCGCATGGTGACAAAATCACGTCTTTTGATCTCGCCTTTGGATTTCTTCAACACCAGCCAAATCACGAAGTTCAATGGCATCGTGAAAATGAGCATGTTGAAAAAGATGTCGAGACCACTCTCGAAGAAGTTTCGATCGAAGAGGGCTGTGAACCAGGGGAAATGAACGCCAGCCAAATGGGCGGCGCCGACTCCTTCCGGGATATTGGCATAAAATGGGACGTTGAGCGCCAGAACAGGGGCCAAGACCGCGATGATAAAAAGCCAAAGGACGCCGTACATGCTGTAGTACGAGAGCGGATATTTTTGGAATTGATTCCAAATGATATCGCCGTACGACTTGAAGTCCGCCTCAGCTTTCGCCCGCGCAGCAGCTCGCGCCGCTTCGGTTTGTTTGATGTCTTCCATCGGTTACCTCAATCGAAGCTGATGCGTGGGTCAACGATGGCGTAGCTGATATCGGACGCGAGAAGCCCGAAGAGCGTCAAAACGGTCGAGATCAAGAGCACTCCCATGATCGCGTTATAATCACGCGCGAAAATACTTTCGAACATGAAGAGTCCCATTCCTGGGATATTAAATACGTATTCAATCACGACCGATCCGCCGATCAGCGCGGGCAACATCGTTCCCAGAAGTGTCAGGACGGGAATCATGCCGTTTCGCACGGCATGTTTGATGATGACCATCGTCTCGGACAGGCCCTTGGCTCGCGCCGTTCTGATGAAGTCGGCGCGAATGGTGTCCAGAAGACCGGTACGTGCATAGCGACTCAGGCTGGCGATTCCGCCGTAGGTCATGCAGAAGACAGGCAGCAGCAAATGGTAGCTCGCGCTCACCAAGTACTCGATCGTGGTCATGTCTGCGGTGCTAGCCGGGGATTCTCCCCACCATTCTGGGAGTTGGCCGGCAAACCCACCGGTTGGGAAGTACCCAAAAGGGTCACCGTCGGCGAACCAGTTGAGCAACAACAATCCGACGAAGAAACTCGGCAGCGAATAAAGAGCCAGAAGCAGGGCGGTGACCACGCGGTCAGCCGGCGAGTTCTGTTTGTAGGCACTCCAGACTCCGATAGGAATCGAGAACAAATACGCGAAGAAAATGGCCAAGAAATTGAGGGTAAGTGTGTAGGGCAGGCGCTCCATGATTTTCTCGAGCACGGGGCGTTTATCGATATGGCTCACACCAAAATCAAAGCGCGCAAGATTGCCCCAGTACTTGGAAAAGCGAGTGTCGAAGAACATCATCGAAGCTTTGTCGCCAAAGTTCCATTCCCAGCGGTCCTTATGGGACTCAAACCAGGGGTCCCATTTTTCGGACATCAGCGTTTGGATCTCGGCCAAGGTCACTTCGTCGCTTGCCGTCCAATTGCTGATCATTTCGTTTTCGGCCGCCACTTCGCGGTTGAATGCACGTTGTTCGTCGCTTTGGGATTTCCCGTATTCATTGAGGAGTCGGCGTTTCGAATTTACGGTAAGGCGATTAACGGCCAATTTCCGGATGTCGACTCGCTCGTCGGTCCTGGCGATATCAAGCAACTGTGGAACCACATAGGTGCCCCAATCCTCAATAATATCTTGAGCCTCGATGACTCGCCCGGACTTGGGTTTCTGGTCCGCAGGAAGGCAATCTGCCGGTGTGTTGGGAGCGGTGCAGGTTGGACGAGAAAAGTCGCCCAGCACACGCAATTCTTCGTACACGTCTTCACGCGTCAGCAGAAATCGTGTGTTGAACATCACCGGTTTGTCGAAATTAAACTGCTCTTTGAAGATTCGGTAGCTCTCACGAGCTTCCGTCGACTTCGAGTCCTGAGTGCCCTCGGCCGAAACCGACGACGAAGTCGGCTTGCCAGGAGCTAGATTCAACACCAAGAAGATGATCACCGAGATGAGAAACAAAGTCGGGAACATCAGCATGATGCGTTTTAAGATGTACGTTGCCATCGATTCGCCCTGCTAGGATTGCGGGAATGTTCCGAACATTACTTGGACTTTTTGCCCTTGGCGTCGTCTTCGATCCACCATGGCAGCGAGTAAAGCTGAGGCCGGGTGGTGTTAACAACGAAGTTCTTCACGCGTGGTTGCCACGCTACGACACTCTGTGGTGCGTAGAAGAACGTGTAGGGCTGCTCATCATGCAGGAGGCGATGGAACTCGTGATAAAGCTCAAGACGTTTTACTTCGTCAAACTCGATGCGAAGCTGTTCGATGATTTCATCAGCACGCTTGTTCCGGAAGCCAATTCGATTTGAGCCTTTGGGCACGTCAGCCTGACTCGAATGCCAGATTTGATAGGGGTCATTGCTCCACGAAAGTCCCCAACCGCCGGTGTAGGCTTCGAAGGCTTTTTCGTCCATTTTCTTCTGCATCGTCGGCCAATCGACAGGCTGCGGTGTCATCATGATGCCGATCTTACGAAGGTCTTCTTTGTAGACCGAGAGCCAAGATTTGACCTCGGGCTTGTCGTACGACGTTACGGTGAACTGGAAGTTCACTTTTTCGCCATTGATCATCTTGTCACGAACGCCGTCGCCGTCCGTGTC
>JBFFMO010000617.1:0-3537 GCA_041554035.1 Allomicrovenator sp.
AATGCCGCCGTCGGTGACGGCTGCGACGGCTTCTTCGTCCGTGGGTATGTCGTGATCGATGCTGTCCATCGTGCGGTCGATCTCGTCACCCACCTCGGACATGAATTGCTCGATGGCCTTGTCGATCTTTGGAGCGAGATCCACACAAATCGCGTCTCGGTCGGCCGAACTCAATCCGTTCACGACATCATCAAGTGCGCCCGTGGCTCGAACCAGCGCGCGCGAAACTCCCGGAAGCTTGAGCGTGCGCAAAAAGGACAACGTGTCAGGGTCGACCGGCAACCCGGCATCAAGTTTCAACTCGGTCGTACGTAAAGCCGAGACCTCAAAGAGCTCCGGCGCCAGTTCTGCCGCCTCATTCCAGGCCTTGATGGCATCCTGCGGTTTTGAGAGCCCCTCGGCTCGAATCGCGGTACGAATCCACGAATCCGCGGCCACCGAAACCGTCGCTGGGCTTAACGACCAGAGTCGGGCTTGAAGCCCATCGTGATGACGCTCCTCAGCCTGAGCGGCACTCGAAACAAGGCATAACCCCAACAACATCCAAAGATTTTTCACCATAATAACCCGCTTACTCGCCATGCCAGACCGATAAAAACCGTGTGACGGTCAATGTCTGCTGATTGAATTTGAGCCGTCGTCCACTCGTACCGGTAAACAAGATTGATCCACGGTGCCATTCCCAGATCGGGGTCGCTTAGCGGAATATCCATGCCCGCACCCAGGGTCCAGGCGGGGTGGGGGCCTTCACTGATGTTTACGCCAGCCCCCAGCTCCAGATAGAGAGAGGCGATCACGTAGCTCAGCCAGTCGCTGCCCAAAAGCACCACGTACAAAGGATGAAGCCCGAAGCCCAGATGAATCTCATCGGTCGAGCCCAGATCGAGTTCGTCGTGTCGGTACGAAAGCCGCGTATCGCCAAGATGCATCGGGAACGATTGCCTCAATCCCACGTCGGCCGCCCAACCCTCCGTCCCCCCGTTCAGTCCGGCACGAGCCGACACGTCCCAAAAAGAACCGTTGAAGTACGGTGTGTAAGCAACGTCCTGCGCTTGCGCACTCGCGCTGACCAACATCAAACCCAGAATAATCCACCGCATCATGACCTCCGAGCAGCCGTATTAACCCATCGAAGACAAGGGTCGCAACGGTCGCAACGCAGACACTTGCACAGCGCCCGTTGTGAGACTACGATGCGGCGCTTGAATAAGCTTGACCCCCGCTGAGTTTCGACATGGTTAATCGTAAGTTTGTGGCGCTCTTTACTGTCGCCGCGTTTTCTCAAACCGCTTGCTACAACACCTATTTCATCTCGAAAACAGAACTCGAGAAGTTGGAATCGACCGTTGAAGCCCAAGAGGTTGTGGAAGTGTATGGCGACTGTCCCGGCGAAGTTGCTGCCCTCCCAACTCATACAATGTGGGCTCAGACCGACGAAGTACCTGCGGCTGAACCAAGCGAAGAAGCTCCCGTCGAGTCGACCGAAGTGGCTTCCGACGTGACAAGCGACGCCCCAACCGACGCACCTGCGGTCTCGACGGAAGGATGCGCGTTGGTCAAGGTTTCGGCTGGCAATGCACTCTACATCGCCAAGTCAGACGGCGAAATGCGTCGCGTAACCCCGTTTAACTTCATCATGAGTCAGGGCCAGTTGGTCTCTCCAGAGTACAACCTTCTGGAAAACCTCTCGGATGTGAAGGGCGCCGAAGTCAACGAGTTTTCGACCTGGAAAACCGTCGCAACCATCGCTGGCGTCTCCGCTGTGGCGATCGGGACGTTCGTCGGTATCTCGTTGGCCGCACCAAGCGGTTCAAACTAAGACGCTCTCAATCCACAGCATTCATTGATCAACCGGCCCGCGGCTGGTATCGTCGACGCATAACCTGATTGATGGGATTGTGTCGATGAATCGATTAAGCCTACTTCTGCTATCTGTCGCGCTTCTCTTTGGTTGCGGCGACTCAGCCGTCGACACAAATGTCGCGTCTGATAGTTCTCCGAACGCTCCCTCTGTGGGTGACCTGTATTTCATGGTCGCCGCTGGAAGCCCGAGCGTTCAAGCGAACATCACCGAAAGCGTTCCGCTCAAGGTGTACCTCTACAGCAAGAAGACCGGCGACGCGGTTTCGAGCCAAAACATCACGTATGAAGTGTTGGATGCTGGCACCGGCATGGCGTCGCTCAGCGCAAAGACGGGGACCACCACCGACGAAGGCGCCGCATCGGTCGATCTTCGCGTAGGGGGCCAACCCTCGACGCTTAAGGTTCGCGCCGATCATCCCTCAGCGAATGCCGTCGACTTCGAAGTCGAAGTGCTTCCGCTCGACGTCGGCGCGCTCAAGGTCAATCTGGTCAACACCGCGCCTTCTATTATGTCGCTCTACGACATCGATGTGCGCCTCTACAAAACCGCCGACTTCACCTGTGACGAGTTTCGGCCGCTCCTTCGTGGGGACCAACCCGAAGGACTGCAACTCCAGACGGCTGGTTCGATCAGCGAATCGCCGCTTTTCGAAAACCTCGGAACTCGTCAGCGATTCGTCGTCACCGGCATTGCTCGCGGAGACCGCGGTCAGGTCGCAGCGGCAGCCTGCATGGACGACATCTCGGTCGAAAAAGATCGGGTCAACGACCTTGAATTGCTGCTCCAGCTCATCCCCCTCTCTCCGGTAGGCACCTACGATGCCGTGAGTCATTGGGATTTCACCAACGCACTCGCCGAATCCGGCGCCGTCGGGTCGACCATCGTCCGCGTGCTCGACGTCTTCGAGAATCCCGGTCAGGCGATTTACAACGAAATCATCAACCTGGTCGAATTGCTCGTCGGTGGCATCATCTCCGGTGCGATCGACACGTTCCTGTCGATCACCAATCTGGATGCCCAGTTTGCGACCCTCATCAACAACTTCATTGCAGACAACGACGCGCTCTCAAAAATCTTCGCGGCAGGAAGTGACTTGCGTGACGTCGTCGCCAATCTTCAGGTTCACAGTCAGCTCACGATCGGGAAATTGGATTCAAATTACGAATTCCGCGGTCGTGACAACTGGACCGGAGTCACCTTGTTTTGGCGTTGGAACTGCGATGCCAACTCGGCCCCTGATTGTGGCGCCATTCCGCTTATCGCTGACGCCAACGGTGAAATCGGAGATCTCGGCATTCTAAGCTCAGAGTGGACCGGACGCGTGGTCGCCTACAACCGACTCCAAATCGATTCGCATACCGTCTCCCTTCGCTACGGACGCTTGATTCTCTACATCCTCAACGAAGTCATTCTTCCCGAGGTCACCGACGGAAACGCCCACTCCCTTACCGAGGCGTTCGCGTATTGGGTGGGGTGCGATCGACTCGCACTCAGCATCACCGGAAGCGATGGAGAAATCTGCGCGCTGGGTGCTTGCATCCGAGACGACCAAATCGAGGGATTCTGCTCGACCGCGGTGTCGACACTTTTCGGCTTCGCAGATCTCCTCGTTCAAAACCTCGAGTTCGATATCGGCTTGAGACTTGGCGGGGAAGGCACCCTCATCGAAGAAG
>JBFFMO010000618.1:0-3530 GCA_041554035.1 Allomicrovenator sp.
CAATGGGCCCATTCTACACTACTGAGTTAACAATTGCAGTTTCAGAAGCAGGTGGACTTGGTGTATTAAGTCATAGCGCCTTGTTAAGTGACTATCAGAAAGGAAGAAATCCCGTTGAGATTATGAAAGTGAAATCCGAAGCGCGATCCAATATCGCGCTCGTAAAATACTGGGGAAAGCGCGACCCACTCTTGAACCTACCCGCTGCCGGGTCGGTTTCGATGACGCTTTCTGGCCTGACCACAGAAACCGAACTTGAGTTCGCGGACGTTCCACACGACCTCTTTGTGCTGAACGGCACCACCTTGGAGGGCAAAGGCGCGACCAAGTTATCCACGTTTGTCGACCGCATCCGGGATGCCTCTGGGGAATACCGACGTGTGCGAATGACGTCGAATAATAATTTCCCAACGGCCGCGGGCCTGGCTTCGTCGGCATCCGGATTTGCGGCATTGGCGGTGGCGACGGCGGCAGCCGCGGGCCTTGAATTGAGCCCACGCGAACTGTCTGTGCTGGCGCGGCAAGGCTCTGGCAGCGCATCACGGTCGATTCCTGGCGGTTTTGTGCACTGGCATCGCGGCGAACTTGCCGACGGAACAGATTCGTTCGCAGAGTCGGTGGCCTCCCCGGATGATTGGGATTTGGCGTGCCTGGTTCTGGTCACCGTTCGTGGAGAAAAAGACATCCCATCCACGGCCGGGATGAACCAAACCATGGCCACCTCGCCCTATTATCAGGCCTGGGTCGACAGTGTTGCGGGCGACATCACAGAAGCCCTAGCCGCGATCGCTACTAAGGACTTCGAAAAACTCGCCGACGTCGCTGAACGCAGCTGCCTTGCCATGCACGCCAGCGCGCTCGCCGCCAAACCCGGCGTGCTTTATTGGAATGCAAAGACGGTGGATTTGATCCACAACGTTCGATCGTTGCGTTTACAAGGAATCCCGTGTTTTTTCACGATCGACGCCGGTCCGCACGTTAAAGTTTTCTGCGAAGCTGCCGATGCCGAACGGCTCAAATTGATCTTCGAAGCAGACCCGAATGTCCTCGAAATCATCATGGCAAGCCCCGGCGAGGGAGCCCGGCTGGTGCCATCATGAGTCGAGCCCCCGGAAAACTCTTTTTACTGGGCGAATACGCGGTGCTGCACGGCGGACTTGCGTTGGTGGCTGCGGTCGACCGTTATGTCGAAGCCGAGCTGCGTGCAGACCGGGAAGGCTACCAGATCATCGGGGCCTCGCTTGATTCACGACTTCCGATTCAGGTGCTCGATGTCGCAGACCGTGCCGAGCTGCTGCACGGATTGACCGTCGATGTATCCGCTGTGTTTGAAGGCGATTCAAAGCTCGGCTTTGGGTCTTCGGCAGCTTCTTGTGTCGCGATCCTGCGTGCAGTCCGCCCAGACCTCGAGGATGGCGCTGTATTCGCGATTGCAGACCACGCCCACCGGATGCACCAGAATGGGCGAGGAAGTGGCGCAGACGTCGCAGCAGCCACCTTTGGAGGCCTGCTATCGTATCGTTTGGCGGCCGAATGGGCTGAATACCCGTGGATCGGCGAACCACCGCGTTTTTCGGAGGCCAATCCGGTCGAACTTCCCTACGACATGCGAATCGAGGCTTTTTGGCTTGGCCAACCTGCCAGCTCAAGCGAGCTGTCTGGGGTCGTCGCAAAACACACTCAGCGGCCTGATGTCCGCGCCACCTTGTCATCGATCGCGGCTGCGGCATCTTTGGGCATCGACGCATGCACCACCGGCGACGCAAAGCTCTTTCTGACCGCGTTGGATTCAGGCGACGCGTTGATGGAGAGACTGGGAGACCAGACCGGCGCACCCATCATCATCGAAGGCCACCGCACCTTGCGAAGCCTTGCGACCGAGTTCGGCCTTGTAGCCAAAGCATCGGGCGCGGGCGGCGGGGATTTTTCTATCGTGGCAGGACCCAAATCAGCACGATGGTTGCGCTTCACGGCCGAGGCTGCCGCCGCTGGGCTTGTGCATTACCCCGTGCATATCGCCGCGCCGCGCTGAAATTCTGATGTTTAAACGGCTCAAAGATCTGTTTGCCATTTTGTGCGCTGATTCTCTTTATTGGTTTGCTGGTAGTGGGCAATGGATCCGCATTCCAGATCTATCGATTGCACTCGATATTTACACAGGCGAACTCAGCTTTGGCGACGGCTCCTCGACTAGCCTAGGGCAGGATGTGTCGACCTTGGCTCCCTTGGGTCCCCCCGACGAACACCCAGAGTTGACGTGGTTTGAACAAATAGCATTCTACCACTATCAGGACCTTGGGATGAGTATCTCTATCGATTTTAGAGAAGAAAACGAGGATCCCGATTTGGTCGGCAACTTTTACATCGATTTTAGGCAGCCGATTGTTGTGCCATGTTTGATCAATGGACGCCCCGCAAATCTATCGTCTTCCACGACCCTTGAAGAGGTCATCGAGCTTCTCAATGATCTCCCAGAAGTCGAGCCTTATATCGAAGACGACGGGAGCGTGCTTACCTGTCAATGGTATAAGGATCGGTGCATTTGGTGGAACTTTGAGGCGGGCAAACTGCAATACCTCACTCTCGTTCTTGTCTACTGATAAGTCGTCCACGACGATGAACGCCGCCCATACAATAATGAGGCTCTGATGTTTGAATGGTTAAAAAGCCTGTTCGCCACAACCCCACCTCATCCACGTGACGGCTGGGTGGCTGCGCCCAGCCTTCACGTCAGTGTCGACCTTGGCACCGGCGAGCTGAGCTTCGGGAACGGCCAATCAACAAACTTAAGCCAGAACGCCTCGTCGTTGGCCCCGTTGGGGGCACCAGACAAAAGCCTCTCCACAGATTTTTATAATTACACCCGACATGCGTTGTTCATAAACGTAGAAGACGACCTCATCGAATCCATGTCGGTCGACTTTGAGGAGTCCACGCCACCGTCATTTTTGCTGAATGGACGCCAGATCGAATTGTCTCGAAACACCGATATTTCGGAGGTGATCGCGCTGATGGGACCACCGCTGGCGCAGCACGATGACGAATTCGACGGGCACGCTCTGACGAGCCTTGAATACCGAATGAGGGCCGGTGTTTTCAGCGAATGGAGCTTCGAAGACGGGAAACTGATGGACGTCGATCTGGCTGATTACGGCGAGGATATGGTCGACAGCGAGGAAGACGAGGACGGCGAGTCCGACGTAGAAGAGGAAGTCTGGTAAAACCAACACAGGGAGGGCGGTCCGAAAACCGCCCTCCCTGTGTCACGCTCCCCCGAGCTTTAAAAAGCTATTGAATGGTGCGGATGTAGCCTTTCTGACCACCGCCAGCGACGTAGATGTCGCCGTTCGCGAAGTACCAAGCATTCGACAATTCACCGGGCTTATCAGGCCCTGGCGTGATGTCGGTCCAAGTCGTGCCAGCGTCATCCGAATGCAACGCAAAGCCACCCTGGCTGCTTGGGAATTTGGTACCCACCACGATCGTGTTGTCACCGTTGACAGCCAACGCGTAGGCGCCGCCCTCAAAGG
>JBFFMO010000619.1:0-3520 GCA_041554035.1 Allomicrovenator sp.
GATAAATCGGAATAACGGGACCGCCACTCGCGTCCATAATTTCGCGGCGAGCTTTTATGGCGCCGCAAGCACCCCCGACCGCTGAGTTTTCATTGATGCGAATTCTATTGCTGCTGCTCGCCACTTTCGTGTTGAGCGCTTGTCCGCACACCACACCCCCACCCAAAGACGAGATCAAAGACCCTGCACTGATCCGCGGTGGCATCGAAGCCCATGCGGCTCAATTCACGTCAGCGCGCTTCAAAGAAGTGGTCTTGGACTATTTTGGAGAGGGCGAGCGCGTCAAAGTACGTCAATTGATCCTGGTAAAAGAACCGGGGTTTTTGCGGGTTCAGACGCGGATGCCAGGTTCGGATGAGGTCATGAGCCTTCTGGTCTCGGATGGCACGTCCTTCGCCATGCATCGTCGCGATACCAACGACTATTATTCGGGTCCGGCGACCAAAGAAAATATCGCACGCTTGTTGCCTGTGGACCTGTCCGCTCGTGATGTATCGCGGGTGATGGTCGGTGGCGCGCCCTGGGATCGTTTCGACGAACAAAAGGCCGAGCCCACCGTTTCATGGGATGGCGCAAAAGGGGCTTACGCATACGCTGTTCAGCGAGCCGAGGGCGGCAAGCTCGTGATGTGGGTTCGCCATCAGGATTTCGCGGTCATCGAGGTCACCGAGACCAACAGCAAAGGTGACACGGTCTACCAATACACGACTGAAGACTGGAAAGGTAAGACAGGACGCGCACTTCCCGAGTTTCGGCGTTTTGTGTGGCCCGCCCGAGACCTTGACTTCTCGATGGACGTCGGTGAGACTCAACTGGATATAGACCTCCCTGATTCCCTGTTTGAACTCGAACCGCCACCCGGTAGCCATTTGCATGCGCTATAGGATCGGACTCTTTCGATGATCGACGACGCACAATTGGTCCAAAGCCTGCTGCAAGCAGGTCTTGTGGATGAGCCGACCATTAAGGAAGGCTTCCGACGTCGGGGCGATTCCAAGAAATCTCTGTACGAGGTGTTCATTCATGAACGCCTGATCGAGGAGTCGACGCTGGTTCAATTGGCGGCCTCGATCCTCAACGTTCCGTCGGTTTCATTGGATAACGTGATTCTGGCAAGTGACCTCATCGATTTGGTCCCCTTATCGATCGCCAATCGAAATCGTGTGATTCCCCTGCGAGTGGTCGAAGAGGCCGGGCAGCTTGAGCTCATACTTGGCATGGCTGATCCACTGGATATGCTCGCGATGGACGAGATTTCGACCCATACGGGCATCGATATCCATCCGGTTCTGGTGGGCCCCCTCTCGCTCGCCGCAGCCATCAAACGTAATTATTCGATCGCCGAAATCGACGAACTGGTCGACCTTGGAGACGTCGCGATCGACGCTCTGGAGGACGCCAGCTGGGCTGAGTTCTTCGATTCAGCCGAGGCGATGGGCGAGATCGAAGACAGCTCAGTCATTTCAGCGAGCATGCGGGATCGACCCACGACCGATGTGTTTGAGATCGCGGATAATGGCGATGATCTGCCATCGCTGGATCTTCTAGAGAGCGACCTGATGCAGGCGCCGGTCAACGCCGAACCGACTTCTTTGGAATCGTGGGACCTTGATGAAGCCATCACGGGTGCCAAGGCCGAGCGCGACCCCGTCACGCAAAAACGCGAGAGGAAGTCTTCCGAGATCGTCAGCGCCGCCAACGCAAACAGCCTCTTCGATGAAGACGCGGCGACTTCTCGCCGAGCTCAGATCGAGGCGCGCTCCCGAGCGCTGCTTGAAGACGACGAATTCGATGTGGGCGAGCCCACCATGAAAAAGAGTCTTGAAGACCTCTCCAACGCCGAGGAAGGCGAATCGGGCAGAACGAGCCGCGGAATTGGCTCGGATGGTCAGGGCACGGGAGGATTGGCGTCAGTCCGCCCGAGCGCCGTCCGGCCGAATCCCGATGACACAGACAGCCTCGACAGCGGGCAACTCGATACGGGCTCAAACAAGACGAGTGTCGGAGTGGGCGTTCAGGAGATGTCCAGGCGCAAAAAACCGCGAGAATCGGAAACCGATTACGGCTTCTTGGGACGACAAATTCTCAAGACCAAAACCGACGACCAAGACGACGAGGAGGCGGAAGAAGCCCCGGCCCCCGAACCAAAGCTCAAGGCTGTCGACGTCGAGCCTGCCACTCGGAAGGTGGAAGTCGACCTTGATTTCGAAAACGAGCTCGCCGGTGGCGACACCCTCAAAGGGATCGGCGCTGTGGTTCCCCGTCCAGCCAAAGTGGAACCGAATACACGTGAGCTCACGGAGTCGGACCTTGCCGGTTTGCATGAAACCGAAGATGAATTATCGCGCAAACCCACCAACCAGTTTCGTGCCCTGGGCCGCGAAAAACCTGGGGTTCAGAGCAGGCCGGTCAATGCGCTGGAGATTCCCGAAGGCGTTGACACGCGATTGGCGCTGCAGGCGTTGATCGAGCTTCTGGTCGATCGAGGTGTGGTGAGCGAACTTGAGATTCAAGCCCTCCTTGATGCCCTGCGGACCTAGGCCCTTCATGATCAACACAGACGCGATTCTGGGAAGTGGTGCTGATATCCGCACCCTCGTCAAAGAAGTCGTGGTCAATGCCACGCCAATGGACGTGTGGGCAGCCTGGACCAGCGAGGAAGGGATCAACGCTTGGTGGGGACCGGCGGGAAGCAATATCGAGCTTCGAGTCGGCGGCCCGTTTGAGATATTTTTCTCGATGCAGGCGCCCGAGGGCCAACGCGGCTCGGAGGGATGCCGCTTCTTGAGCTATGTGCCTGGCGAAATGGTGTCGTTCACCTGGAACGCCCCGCCACAGCTCAAGCTCAGACAGTCAAACACCTGGGTGGTTCTGAGTTTCTTAAGCGATGGTTCTGGCACGAAGGTTCGTCTGACCCATACCGGATTCCTGAACGGGGCCGATTGGGACGAATACATGGCGTATTTTGAAAACGCTTGGACCTATGTGCTCCAGCTACTTGCGGACCATTGGACTGAGTGAGCCGGGCTTAGGCAAAATCAGGTTTCAAGTCCGGCAAAGCCGCCAATTTGGGGATCAGTTCGACACAGGCTTCTGCAAGCTTGGTCATCGGTGTCGGGCGTCGCTCGAAGGTGGTTTCGTCCATGTAGAGATCGCGATTTAACTCGATCTGAATGGCATGGACGCCATCGCGTGGGCGGCCGAATGAGCGCGTGATCCAGCCCCCTTGATAGGGTTTGTTCACGGCCACCGAATACCCCTTCGACTTGAAATGACGCTCGACGGCCCACGTGATCGCAGGGTCGCAGGCCGTACCCCCAACATCACCGGGGACAATATCGGCGCGACGCGCGCCCGGGTCGGAATGGCCGGAACGTCCCATCGAAGGCATCGAGTGGCCATCGACCAGAATGCAGTAGCCAAATTGAGCCCGGATTCTCTCAATTTCTGCTGCGATGGCTGCGTGATAGGGCGTGTGAAACATCGCGATTCGCCGGTCAAAAGCCTCACGGCTCATGGC
>JBFFMO010000620.1:0-3515 GCA_041554035.1 Allomicrovenator sp.
GAATTGGCGACTCCGGTCGAGGCGACCACATTTGTCATGACAAATGATGCTCCCGCAGATGTTGCTGCCGCTCCTGAAGGCGTGACTCAAACACCCTCCGGTCTGGCGTACAAGGTGCTTGTCCCTCCGACGGAAGGCGGGAAAATGGCAGGCCCAACGGCCACGGTCACCGCTCATTACGTGGGCTGGACGACGGACGGCACGCGCTTCGACAGCTCGTTGGAGCGCGGCGAACCGGCGACTTTCCCGTTGGATAAGGTCATCAAGGGCTGGCAGGAAGGTGTCGGCACGATGAGCGAGGGTGAGATTCGCCGGCTCTGGATTCCTCAGGACCTTGCCTATCAAGGGCACGAGGGCTTTCCGCTCGGTTTGCTCGTCTTCGACGTGCAGTTGATTCAGGTCAACTGACCCCGTAGCGACCCGGTCCGCAGGCATCCTGCCTGCATTGACCTCCGCAGGCATCCTGCCTGCATGCGACGTGGTTCCTCTGCGTGGTTCACGCGACTCCCTCCCAAAAACCAGGCAAAAAAAAGCCCGCGTGATGACCTTCCTTGGTCTTGCACGCGGGCTTAACGACGTTCGATTCGTTCATCCTTGATCGGATCGATTAATCATCGCAGATCGGTTTTGAAGCTAAGTTGGCGTTTTTGATCCGAATATTTCACCACTGCGTTACCGCTAATACTCGGATCAACAAGCTAACAAGCGCTCCTGCGTTCGATCTGGGGTTAAGCTAAAGGTGCGATCCATTAGTGTCAACAACTAAGTTCAAAGACTACAAGTTTTTTTTCGAGATCAAGGGGCGAACGCCAGGCCCATCGTGATGCCAAGGTAGTTGCCGATCGCGTAGCCAATCACCCCCATGGCAAGACCCGAAGCCAAGGCGTCCTCGCGCTTGAGACGCGCTGCCACGGGCGGAACAAAGGCCGGTCCCAGAATCGCCGCGACCGAAGTCACGATGGCGGTGTCGACGTCGATGCGAAAGATTCGACACAAAAACATATGCAGCAAAAACGAGCCAAAGAGCATCGTTGCCGTCAGGGCCATGATGACCATTGGCGCCTCACCGAGCGTCTCTGGGTTAGAGACCACCCCAATCGAGGTGCAGAAGACCAGTACGAGGTAGTTTGCGGTGTGCTGCGCGGAATGTTTCGACCGCACTTGAGGAAACGCGGAGGCTCCAAGGCCGAGGGTCGTGAGGCTCAGGAAAACGACCGCAGGCTCAATCTTTTGATACCAGAGGAAGGAGATGCCCGCGCTCACGCCCAGAAAAAGAGCCGAGAGTAGAATCGTCAAAACGGCGTCGCGCACCACAAAGGGATGCTTGGAGATGCGAGCCTCAAGGTCTTCCGCAGCGGTGGGTGACTCGCCGAGCACCTTCACCAGAACGACTCGAGCCACGGTCATGGCGAAAAAGAGGTAAATGGCGCCGAACATGATGTCGGCCGCATTCAAGAGCACAAACGTCTCGGTGGGCGCGCCAAGCGCCATGCCAACGCTCATCATGTTGGGCGTGCCGCCGGTGTAAACGCCCACCAACATACCGACCAAAAGCCCCAGATTGGGATGGTTGTAGATATGCGTCGCAAAAACGCCCATGGCGCAGACCGAACACACCGCCAACCCAAACGAGAGCAGCGCGCTACGACTCTCCGAAAGCCAGGTCCTTGCATTGACGCCAAAAAGGAGCAGTGGAATGGCCAGCGGAATGGCGACTTCGGCCAGTGATTGCGCCGCGGGCGGGTGATCGGTGACGTACCCAAGTGTGATGCCCACGCAATAACAGATGATGACGCCGCCCAGTGTACGTGCCCACGCAAAACGGTGTTCTAACCAAATCACGAGCGCCGGCAGGAAAGCGCAGATCAGGAGCACCAGTATAGATATCATGGGAGCATCTCAGCAGAGTCACGTTCAAATCGCCCATTCCACATCCAGCAAGTGAGCGACGATTTGCCAAACGTTTGATTTGTGACCGCCATGGGTGTACGAAATTCAAACTTAACGCAATAGCTGAGGTATCTATGAATCGTGCACTTGTGGTTGGTTTGGTGGTGAGTCTGGCTTTTGGTTGCGGCGACGACGACAAGAAATCGACGAATAACGCTGCCAACAACACGACTAATAATGTCACCAATAACGTCACCAATAATGGCACCAACAACGCCACCGATGGCGTCTCGTTTGTGACCTATAATGTTGGATTGGCCAGCGGGTTTGTAGCCTTGGCGGATGCACGCCGTCAGCCTGTAGCCGACGCGTTGGCCGGGCTTGATGCCGACGTTGTGTGTCTGCAGGAAGTCTGGCTGAACCAAGATGCCGAAAACGTCTGGCAGCAAGACAACATCGACGCCATCGTCACCGCGACAGCAACGAACCTGCCGCATTCCTACTATTTCATTTCCGAAGATGAAACCAAGGTGGGTTGCGACGCAGCCGACATTGTTGATGTCGACGCCTGTGTTCAATTGAACTGTCCCGATGTCACGGCCGACGGCCTGCAGGACTGTGTGTTGGGCTCTTGTCAGACTGAATTCTTCGCGCTGCCCTCGGATTGTTCGCAATGTCTGGTCGGTCAGCTCGGAAACGAGTACGAAGACATCAAGACAGCGTGCGTCGGCGGCGCCCAGAGCGCGTTCTTCTCGAATGCTCATAACGGCTTGCTTCTGCTTTCGAAGTACCCACTCAGCAACACCGAGCACACGCCATTTTTCGCCACTCAGGTGGCCCGTTCAGTGCTCAAGGCTGACGTCGCGTTGCCTGGCGGCAACCAGCGCGTCTACTGCACCCATTTGACGGCAGATATTCGTAACACCGAATACCCTCAGGCCGATGGCAGCGACATCACGTCGTATGCAGAAGAGCAGGCCAAACAAATCGACGATATGGGAGCCATGGTCGCAGCTGAGACAGGCAGCGTCATCATCATGGGCGACATGAACGCCGGCCCATCCGGCACCGGCGTGGACGCTGAATTGCCCGAGAACTACACCAAGTTCACCACCCTTGGCTGGTCGAGCGCCTACATCTCGTTGGCCGCCTACGAATGCACATTCTGTGAGTCCAACACCCTTGTCTCTGAGTCTGGTGACAAAACGATCGACCATATTTTCAGCAGCGACGCCAAGTGGATGGCTCATTCTGCCCAACGAATTTTCACCGAAACGGTGGACGTGGGTGGGGAACAGCAGAACCTCTCCGACCATTTCGGCGTTCAGGCAGAATTGCACTTCCATGATGAGCTCTGAGGGATGGATTTTTCGGTACGTGGATTGACGCTGCGGTGTCAGCGATTTGGAACTCAAGGCGGCCCTCGCTGGCTTGGTTTCCATGGCTGGATGGATAATTCTGCGAGCCTGATTGCTCTGGCTCGGCAATTTCCGGAATTTGATTGGGTCTTGGTGGATCAGGCCGGCCATGGCCAGTCTGAGCACCGAGGCTCCGCGTACCATTACATAGACTATGTTGCCGACGCGGACGCGCTCCTGGACGCCCTAGGCTGGGATACGTGTCAC
>JBFFMO010000621.1:0-3501 GCA_041554035.1 Allomicrovenator sp.
ACAGTTATCGACAGGATTATTCACCAAATCGCCATCGCGATCGGAATCACACACATCGCCGATACCGTCGGTATCGAGGTCGGATTGATTGGGGTTGCTCACGTCTGGGCAGTTATCCAGATCGTCAGTGATGTTGTCGCCATCGGGGTCCGAACACACATCGCCCGTGTCATCGGCATTGCGGTTGGCCTGGTCTGGGTTTGCGACCAGCGGACAATTATCGGTCGGATCGAGGACACCGTCGTCGTCATCGTCGTCGTCGCACTCGTCGCCCTGCCCGTCGCCGTCGGTGTCGATCTGGCCTGGGTTCGCAACGCCAGGGCAGTTGTCCTGAGTGTCGGTAATGTCGTCGCCGTCATTATCGTCTACGACGGCGGGCTCGCATGCGTCGCCCTGCCCGTCGCCATCGGTGTCGGCCTGATCGGCGTTGGGCACATCGACACAGTTGTCGAACTCGTTGGGCACGCCGTCGTTGTCGTCATCAACCGCACAGACATTTGCGTAACAGATCAGTCCGGTGTCACAGAGTTCGCCTTCGGCACATGCCTCACCGACTCCGGGCAACCCGCCACTGGTGGCTTCATCGTCGCAACCGCTGCAACCCGAACCCACGGACAAGATGACGAGCAAAGCTAATGACCACTGCTTCATGACTACCTCTAACAATTTAATGATGACGGGCGCATTTGTAGGGAAATCACCGCCGAATTTCAAGCTCTCGTAATCGATTGGTCACAAAACGGGCACTTCGCGCCGCTCCTTGGACGAGTGGCGTTTTCCAGCTTTGGGGCGTCGCAACCGCCGGTGGAACGTCGAATCTTCTGAACCAGCTCTCGGGATCACTGCGATCGAGGATCCCTTCCAGACAAAAAACGCCGATATCTTTGACCCCGGCCGCTTTGGCGGCGGCGACGTCGAGCGCAAAGTCGTCCGGGCTTGAATAGACGACTTCATCCTCAAGAACGCCGGTACCCGTAAGCCCCAGAGACACATGCCCACGCGGGCCGAAAGACTGGTTCATCCGCACCAAAAGCGGATGATGACAAGCTCGTGCCTCATCGATGTTCAGTACGCCTTTGGAGTAACCGGCCACCATCGAATTGTAGGCCATGATTCCCCATGACGACCACGGCACATCGATCCACGGGGTCTCGAGCAAATCCTGCCAGACGGGCTGCCCGTCCCCCAAATCGTGGGCGGCCATAGGAGTGGTGATGCCAAGAGTTTCATAGCCTCGCGCCCTTAGGCTCAATGCGATGGTCTGCCACGACGTCACACTGGATTCGAATCTGATCGGATCGAGGTGTCGGCGAACCAATTGCATCCACTCCACGACTTGCATGGAGCGCGTGAGATTCACGATTTCAAGTGGGGGTTCGAGATCGACCGCAACGCCGCTGGGACGAGCATTTTCGCTTTCGAGTGTTTTTAAGATCTCGTCGAGGCGAGCCTGCCATTCGCCAGAATTCTGCTCGCTGGCCCAATAGCCGTGGTCTTTGGCCAAAAGAGGCCAAATCCAGGGTCGAAGCCCTGCTTTTTTGGCGGCGCGAAGGGTCTCGGCCAGAGAGTGCAGGTCTGCGTCCACGTGAACCGCCAGAATCGGTTCCACATCGTGAACGCCAAGCAAATTCAACGTTTCGGGACGTCGAAACTCATCGAAGGGTAGGAATTCGCTCCAAACACGACGTCTCATTCCGAGGTCAGTTTCCAATGGCGAGGGCGCTCGTCGCCGAATTTGTACTGGTCCGAGCCGTCATCTTTGACGCAACCCAACTGGATATAGGGCTCTTCCAGAGCACCCGCCATGGCGAAGATTCCGTCACCCGCCGTCATGCCGTCGTCGATGCGCTCATCGTAGGTGAACCGAACGTGCACGCATGGTTTCACGACCACTTGGCCATCTTCCACAAACACTCGGTCCTCGTTTTTTCCGATCATCAGAAAAAGCGGGCAGGTGCCGTGTTCAAAGAGGTGATGATAGCCCGCGTCCATGTTCACCGACCCCATGAATGACATGAAGATGCTGGTGTAGAGGGGGTCATTATCGATGAATGAAGCGGGCAACAGGTTGTAGTAGTCGAGGACTCGAAACACCCAATACGCGGCGCGGAAAACCGGGCGCGGCAGCAAGTTGAAGAGCGCATACTCTTTATCCGCGTAGGTTTTGGCGTCACTGCGCTCGACACCGATTTTTTCGGCCACGCTGCGGCAAACCGATTCAATCGTATCGTCTGCGGAAATGGGCTGTTTGATCGTGGCGAGTTTCGAAGACTTGTCTTTGCGCGTGCGCTTCACCACAAACGAGATACTCGATTGTTTGCGTTGGTAGAGCCTATGGCCCACCACAAATCGATCCATTCTTGGGTTCTGAATCAGCGCTCGCCCAACAACAGCTGCCAGGAGCGTCGACATCGAACATTCAAATCGTTTGTTGATGTCTTCGAGGTAGGCATCAAGCTTTTCAACCTGAACATAGCGATCGAAATAAACCAGCCCGTCATCACGACGCGGCATGATGAACCACATGATTTGGCGATAGGGATGGTGTTTGACTGGCGTGCCATCGCAACGGCTCCGCTTACTTTCCAACAAGACCCAGACAACGAATAAAACTGCGACAACGCCGCCCGTGATCATCCAATCCATATACACCTCGTTGGCGGACTATTAGCTCTGCGGCCAATGGGCCGCAAGGCAAGTCGCAGAATCAAAGGCAAGATGCCTGCGCACCCAATAATCTTCTAAGGGACCAACGCCTGCACACCGAAGTGGCCAGCCATCGGCACGCGGTCATCTGCTGGCCCCATCGGTCCGGCTTCGAGCTTGAAAGTGCGCGGTCCCGCCATGATCTGCGAACCCGACGGGAATTTCCCACCTCGGCGAATCATGTTTGCAGCGATGTCCATCAATCGGAAATAGGCGCCGTTCAGGCCGTCGGCCACAGGCGTCTCGATTTCTGGAAGCCCAAAAGCGGTCAGACCTCGCGTACGCATCCAGTCTCCGGAATGCCACGCGTTGACGAAGATATTCGCCAGCGCTTGCTCGGAATCAGGCTCCATCGACAACACGCGGATGGTTCGTGGAGAGTGCAACCTGAGGGCCTGCGGCAAGAAGATGCCCGACGCGCCGGCCTCGATCAACGCCGTCATGATCTTGAGCAATGCGATCGAGGCTTCCATGCCCCCGGTGGCGACCAGTCGCCAGACATGCGTGTGCATTTCCAGCATGACTTCTTCCGAAGCCGCGTAAGGCTCGTAAGACGAGCTGCACAACTCAACGAGCTCGGGGATGGGCTCCTCGATGATGCAATTTACCGAGATTCCACCGGACTTCAGAACTCCAAGGTTCTGGTTTTTTTCAAAGGTAATCTCGAGCGGCTCCACCCATGTTTGCTCGTAAGTCTGCACCAGGAGCGACGCTGCGTTGCGGCCGGCCGGCTGCCGGGTGAGATCCCTGCCGTAGCGTGGCTTCGTCTCTCACAGAGCGCTGGCTCCCCATTCG
>JBFFMO010000622.1:0-3497 GCA_041554035.1 Allomicrovenator sp.
GGCGTGCTTCTTCACCTGCGCTAAGAACTCTTCCACCCGGTTGGGTGCACTCGCTGCGGTCGCGATCTCTAGGACCCATACGTAGTTCACACCTTTGACATGAGTGCTGCCGGCGCGCCCGAATCACAAGTCGCAAAATCGCAATGCCAGGCGGGAGCTTGGCGGATCCATCTCAATGCGAGGGCGGGAGCCTGGCGGACCCTTCTCAGAAGTCGGTGATTCGTTTTACGAGTTCGGGGTGGTCTACAAACGGATTGCGGGACTTCTGTGACTTCGCGATCGCGTCGTTGCGTGATTTTTCACGCCCATCAACACGGTCACGATCGTTCCATTTACGCAGCGTCGCTTCTTGAGCCGGGTCGATATCGATGTCGTAAAACACGCTGGTGTAAAACATGGCGCGGGCAGCGTCGCCTTTTTGGTCATCGCGGGGCTCAAAACACGGACGGGCGCGGCGGTCGACACCGGCACGCGAGCCGCCTTTTTCCCATGCCGGCACAAACACATCACAAAACGGCAGGACGTTTCGTGCTAGGCGAGCCTCGGAATCAACGATGAAAAGCTGATGCATGTCCGACTGTGAGACAGGATCCGTCAATTTGGTGCGCGGGAAGGCGTGGTCGATCTGCGTGATATGCGGCAACGGCACACGCGTGGTTTTGATCTTCTGACCGGTGTAGCGGTCGATCACGTAGCCGCCGTGGTTGTCGATCTTGGAGTACAACAACATCTTGGCCTGCCCAAAGGGCACGATCTCGTGTTTGTGGTCTTTTTTGAGCGCCTGCTTGAGTGCGTCGTCTTTGAGGCCCGGATGGGGCGACGACACGTTGGCCGCACCCCACAAAAGCGACCCTGCGAGGATGCCCGCAGCGACAGGTTTCAGATTCAATATCCCGGCCAAAGCAGGTCGCTTCGTCCAGATTCCACGTGTGTTACGGCCCATAAGCCCTCCACTCGGTCTATCGTCAAAATCGCGGCTTGTCGTAATTCATCTTGTGGTCCGTCGGCGATAACAGCGCGATACACACCACCATCCCGGAACACTCGAAGTACCTGTGGATCTTCCCAGCTTGTGACGATCGTTTCCAGTTCTTGGTCGCCTTCAACTGTTTTGGTCGTTGTCCAGAGCAAAGCTGCGACCATGGGATCGCCGTTCACCGCGGCTGATTTTACCGGTGTTTCCTGAACCTGCGGCGTTTCAGCGACGGGTGTCGCACATCCGGAACAAGCCACAAAGGAACAGATGATTAGGGCGCAACAACGCTCAACACGGGCACGTCGTCGGGCCATGATGTGATCTCCACAAGGGTTTGAAATGGGACGCTGAATTCGGGGGCACTCACGGTACGTGCGCCTTTGGCGGCGGGAACATCCCCCAATCCAGCCAGAAATTCTTCACGGGTTGAAGCGCAGAATGTGATGGCCGGCGCGCAGCTCTTGGGCCCCGGGGCCTCGATCACGCCCGCAATCGATACCCGAAAACCAGGACCGTCGTTTTCCGAAGAAATACCCAGTGTCACCAGCGTTGAACTCTCGCTTAGTGGGCCGTAAACGACCGGCGATAGCCCCGAAAGCGACTCAAGTCCCGTCTTACCGGGCCCCACAAATGCGAGCTCAAAAAGGCCCGCCATGCTCACCGAATACACCACTCGAATCATGTCCACCCATGCCAGGTTTCCCTGACCCAGGATGTCAAAAGAGGCGGGGCCGGGGTCATTGGCGAGCACTTCATCGACCCATCGGGCCGTATGTTTCATCAACTGATCGATGGGTTCGACTTTGGGTGACGCTTCAAAGGGGATTTCACCAAAAACGGTGATGATCCGTTTGCCCGTCACAATGACCGGAAAAGCTGGAAGGCGAGCCTTTTGGCTCCAGGATGAACCTTCGACCTTAGGTAGGGCGCCACTTTTGATCATCGCCAATAACGCGTCGCCGTAGAGCCGGACCGGGGTCCATTTGGGCTCGAAACTCGAGTCAAACTTGATCGGCAAACGGATGCTTTGACCCGCGACGTCGTAGGTCGCTTCGACCAACCATCCGCCGTCCGGCAGATGTTCGGCCACGGCGTAACCCGATGGTTTTCCGCCCGCGTCTTGGATGGCCCCCAACGCACCAGTGCCGGCCTGAAACGCAGCATTTACGCCCTCAGCCGGACCTTCTGCCGCCCATGCGTGGCTGCTGAACAATAGGAGCAGCCCAACGACCGCGCTCAATCGCATGATTGCACCGAGGTCACCCAGTCACGAAGCAGCTGAACGCCCTGAGCATCCACGATATCCGAGCCGAGCAGCGGCATGCCGTTCGCGTCCCGAAGCGCCATGCGAATCGTCATCAACGAGTCATCGGGTTGACCCGGCACCAGCAGGCGCGCGTTGGAGTTTCCAAGACGGCCACCGACGGCATCCGCGTTGCAGATCTCACGTTCGGGCATCGAAAGACCCGACCGGAAGTCGAATTTCACCCGAAGGGCTGCATCAGATCGATGGCATCCGGCACAATTGGTGTGCATGTAAGCGTCGGCGCGCTCAGCAAGTGGGGCCGCACCAAAGGGATCGACCAAGCTTGGTGCCGCCGCCAAATCAGCAGGAGTCCCGTCGAGCAGCCCGATATGGTCGAGCGTGGCCATCTGATTCGAGATTCGGTTGGTCGTCGTGTAAGTCATCTCAGAATTCAGTTGCAGCAACTCCGGCCCGAGTGTTCGGCCAGCGGCCCCCGTATGGCAGGTCATGCAATCGCCACGACTTGGGTAAATCCATTTTTGTGCGCCCAGGTCTTTGACCTTTCCGGCGGGCAACAAATCAGCTTCGCTCTGGTCGTCGCGCCATTCATAAGAATAGCCGTTCCAGTCGCCGTCAGCGTGTCGAACCAAAAGTCGGGTTTCAACCAGCTTCCCGCCGACTTTGAACGCTTTCACGATCACGGTTCCCGCCGGGAAATCAAAGTCGCCGTCTTCTTTGACCGTGATTTTTTCACCGTCAGGCAGCGCAAACCAGCGCAATTTTTCAGCTCCGTCAGACCAGAACGGAGCGATAGGCTCGTACGGAATCAATGCCGCGCCGGGTTTGGTCACGTCGGCAGCGTCCATGCACCCCGTGGCCGAGAGCGTCTTAGGAAACGTGTCGACGCCGTCAGGGTCGGCGCCGTTGATCTTGAAGAGCCCGCCACCGTAATCGACCATGTAGAGCTCGCCGTTATTGGCCTCGGCAAAGGACGCCACATTCCGGCCTGTCTCGAGCAAAAGGCGATTGGAACCCTTATTATCCTGGTCGTATTCGAGCGCCCAGATGCGTCCTGAGACGTAATCGGCGAAGAGGTACGTGCCAATCAACTCAGGGATTTCGGTCCCGCGATAGACGTAACCACCCGTGATCGACTTGTTGTTGTCGGCGTGGCTGTACTCGGTTTCGGGCTCGATCCAACCGACGTCGTCGTTGCAGGTCGCCTGATCGTAACAGTGGAACCCTTCGCGAGCGTTCCAGCCGTAATTGCCACCA
>JBFFMO010000623.1:0-3487 GCA_041554035.1 Allomicrovenator sp.
AAAGATTGTAGCGTCGTCGCTGGCGTCCAGCCGGCTGCGCAGAGCGTCCACCAGCTTGGTGCCTTCGTACTCCCAGTACATGAGGCAATCGGGGTTGGAACAATGATGGCTGTGGTCTGCGTCCAGATGGTCGGAGGTCAACGGTGCGCCGTTTTCCACCAAACCCAAAACGTGCCCAAATTCGTGCAACCAAATGGCGGTTTCGGTGAAGCCACAAAGGCGCCCCTGCAAAATGGGACGTTCGCAAGAAGCCAAAATATTGGCTTCAAACATCGCGATATTGGTGGACCAGGAAAGACCGAGGGTCAAACGGCCTTCGGCGTCCCCCTCATACGTTCCATCCAGAAAAACCACGTGCACCCGGACCTCGTTTGGCTGCAGTAGCACCGACGTCTCTTCGCCAAAAAGTGTATTCATTTCCTCGAAGGTCCAGATATGGTCTGCGCCACGCGACGGGATCGTCTGGTCACGGACCACCTGAATCCCATCGGGTTTATCGACCAGTTCCGAAAGGTATTTGACGAGTTCAGCGTCGATATCAGACGGTTCGTAACCCTCGACGGCATCGACCTCCAAGATCAGCCGAGAATAGGGTTCAGCCCGCGCAAAGAGCTGCGCTCGGCTCGCAGCGACGACTTCCTCGCTGACGTCGTCACTGCATGACACAAAGGCCAGCAGGGACACTGCAAAAACGGCGGATTGAATGATCTTTTGCATGCTCTATCTCCTATTCGATAGCCGCTAGATCGTTCATGCAGTCCGCATCAAATTCAAAAATGGTCGCTTCTTCGTTCTCGTCCAATTTGCCTCGCAAGGCTTCGACCAGCGCCGTGCCTTCGTAAGACCAATACATAAGGCAATCGGGATTGGAACAATGATGCCCGTGGTCAGGGTCTTGATGGTCAGCCGTGAGCGGTGCCCCGTTATTCACAAGTCCAATCACATGACCGATTTCGTGCAACAAGATGGCTTGTTCGGTGAAACCGCAGAGCCTTCCGTTCAAAATCGGCTTGGCACATGAATTCAGAAGATTCTGTTCGAACATCACGACGTTTGTGCCCCAGGCAAGGCCCAGAATCGAGCTTTCCGCGGTGTCACCGGTATAACCACCGTCCACAAAAATCACGTGGATTTTGGTTTCGTTCGCGTTGAGTTCCAATGAGTTTTGCGCCGCAAAGAGCGTTTTAATCTCTTCGAAAGTCCAGATATGGTCGGCGCTAGGCGACGCAATCGCCTGGTCCCGCACGATCTGGATGCCATCGGGTTTGTCCACCACCTTCGAAAGGTGAGCGACCATGTCGGCATCGATATCGCTCGGCGCAAACCCCTCGATATAATCGACCTCGAGAATCAATTTAGAATACGGCTCACCGAGCGCAAAAATCTGAGCGTTCGTGAGCGCAGGAATGTTGTTAACTGCGACGTTATTCGTCGCATTATTTGTGGTGTTATTCGATGCGTTATTGCTCGAATTATTGGCCACATTATTCGTCGTATTATTTGACGTTACGTTGTTGATGCTGGACGAGTCGTCGCTGCACCCGATGCTCATCATGACCAAAAGAGCGACACATAAAGAAGACTTCCGCATTTTATCATCCCAATACATTTTGGTTCTTTTTGAAGACAAGGCCTGACACCAAAAAAGGGTGTGCCCGACTGATTGTCGATGCACACCCTGAGCTGGGTCTATCCGACCAGGCTCTTATTTGAAGATAGCGATGCCGCCGTCGTGGTCAGCCACATAGAGGCGACCATTTCGAAGCGTCACAGCAGTGGCTTCATGAATGGTTGGCATATGTGCCACCAACATAGCGTTGGCTGGGTCGGTCCAGTCGATGATAGCCACTCCACCTTCGCCGTAGGCGACGTAGAAGAGCAGTCGACCAGCAATATTGGTGTACTCCATGTAGAGAGCCTCAGCGTCGATTTCCTCGAGGCCTGGTTCTTCATTCAGGATGTAGCGATCCAGAGCCTCAGGACGAAAATCGAAAGCCTCGGCATCACCTTCGGTGCCGCTCTTCCAGATTTCTGTCGGGTCTGTTCCCTCAGGAAGAGGAGCGATGAGGTCAGCAATCGAGTACGACACGAGACCAAAGCTTGTGTACGAGAAGAAGACATTATCGCCCACGACATGAACGTCGACGCTTCGACCGTCAGCCTTGCCGATATGGTCGTCTTCCATTTTGATGGGTTCAAACACCTTCACAAGTTTAGGGAATGCCACATCGGTCACGTCCACGACGCCAAGTCCGAACTGACCCGATGCCATGAAAGCGTAATCTTTACCGGTTGCTGCATCCGACCAGACTGTGATTCCAGCAGCGCGGCCCAATGGAGGCCGACCTGATTCGGACCCGACATTGCCGACCATGAATCCACTCATGAGATTGGTTGGGTCTTTGGTCACGTCATAGATCGTCAAACCGTTGCTTCCATCGGCCACAAACGCAAGGTCTCCTCGGCGAAACACGTCATAGGCATGGTCTTGACCGGAGAACCCATCAATCTGCCCCGCGTCGCCGTTATGTTCGAAGATATCGGTGACCAGTGGGCTCACCAAGAGTGGTGCACCAGGCGCGCCCATATTGGCTTCGACATCGGCCATCGAGATTCGACGAAGGCCGACACTTTGACACAAGGCGTAGATGGAAAGCTCACTTTCCTCGTACACAACTCCCCACGAGTGGGTTGCTGGATAAATCGTGACACCGTCAAACTCTTCTGGATACTCGTCCTGAAGCGTATTGGCGACGACATGCGGGTCATCCAAAGGAAGTCCGTCGTCACCCAAGATATCCCATGCCGTCACGCCGTGCGGTCCGTCACCGACATAAAGATAGCCTGCAGTCGAAGTCACGCCCTGCGTATGACCGATGTTGATCGGAGCGGTGGGTGTTCCATCGACGGCAGCGCCAATTTCGTCGGTTGTGGTCAACGAACGCAACGTTGTGAACTTGTCGGCGAACGTCGCACCGTTCAGATCGAGGTCGAGCAAAGTCATTCCGCCCGCACCTGAGACTACGAACACGTCGCCACCGCCGCCAAATCCACCGATGTCTGCTGCGCCAAGTACGAAGAGCCCTCGGCCGTGGCCGTCAATTTCTCCAGTGGTCAGCACCGATGGGTTCTGGAACATCCAAGTCGGCAACGACTCGTGGTCTGTTGGGTCGTAGGGGGTCATGTCGTACGAAGTGACCCATTCAAAATCTGGGAAATGGTCTCCCATGATGGTGTTGCCATCTGCGTCAGGCGCGTCGTTGTCGAAACCGCCCGTGCCCTGACGCCAGAAGCCTTCGGGGTTATCGGCATTGTCCAGAACCACCAGACCTGCGAAGTGGTCGGTGTACATCACTCGATTTCCAACGACTTCCACACCACTCACGCCTGCTTCTTTGAGCATACCCGCGCCGAAGTATGGATAGAGGCTTTTCGATTCATACTGGCGTGGTTCTTCGGGTCCGTGAGCGGGAACACCAGGGGTATA
>JBFFMO010000624.1:0-3484 GCA_041554035.1 Allomicrovenator sp.
CCCTACACTCCAGGCCCAACGGACGATATGGGCCGTGCCAGCGTGCAGATTGTTTCGAACATGATGTCGACCCTCGTGCCTCGTGACGCCGCGAACGGGTGGACCTTCGACGGCACACTCAACGAGATCGAATTGCACGGCTCGGCTTGTGGAGACTTCAACAACGCCGCGCTGACCAACGGCAACGCTGAACTCGATGTCAGCATCGCTTGTTTGAGCTGCCAGGCCACCACGGAAGTCTGTGACTTCATCGACAACAACTGCAACGGGCAGGTCGACGAAGGCTGCATGGGTTGTGTGCCCGAAATCTGTGGCGACATGATCGACAATGACTGCGACATGGCGGTCGACGAAGGTTGCCCGACCTGCACACCCACTTCGGAGATTTGTGGCGACATGATCGACAACGATTGTGACGGCGATGTCGATGAAGGCTGTGGTCCTCCTGCATGTGTACCTCAGGCAGAAACCTGTGATGGCATCGACAACGATTGCGACTTGGCGATCGACGAAGGCTGTCCTCCTCCGATGAGTTGTGTGCCCGAGCTCGAGGTGTGCGACGGCGTCGACAACGACTGCGACATGGCGATCGACGAAGGCTGTCCTCCCGTGTCGTGTGTGCCTCAGGCAGAAACCTGTGACGGCATCGACAACGATTGCGACATGGCGATCGACGAAGGCTGTCCTCCCCCGATGACGTGTGTTCCTACGCTCGAGGTCTGCGATGGCGTCGATAACGACTGCGATTTGGCGGTCGACGAAGGTTGCCCACCCCTGGGTTGCATTCCTGAGGCAGAAACCTGTGATGGCATCGATAATGACTGCGACATGGTCATTGACGAAGGTTGTCCGCCCCCATCGACCTGTGTTCCAGAAGCAGAGATTTGCGATGGCATCGATAACGATTGCGACACACTTGTCGACGAAGGTTGCCCTCCGATGGTGTGTATCCCCGCACCAGAAGTATGTGACGGCGTCGACAACGACTGCGACTTGATGATCGATGAGGGCTGCAACACTTGTGTTCCGCGGACCGAAATCTGCGACAACATCGACAACAACTGCAACGGTCAGGTCGACGAAAACTGCATCGCTTGTCCTGATGGATTAGCCCCTGAGATCTGTGACGGCGTCGACAACGACTGTGACGGTCTTGTGGACGAAGGTTGCGGACCTGGAATTTGCATTCCTGAGAACGAAATCTGCGACATGATTGATAACGACTGCGATGGCACGGTTGATGAGGAATGCATCAATTGCCCGAACGGGCGTGGTCCAGAGATCTGCAACGGCAAGGATGACGACTGCGACGGACTTTCCGACGAAGGTTGCCCTGCTGGTTGATAGGACAGTTTCTGTGTCAGGCGGTCCCTTCGGGGGCCGCTTTTTTTTTGCGTGCGATTGGCTTTACTTCTGCGTCATCGCGCCACCGAATGGTGGTAACGTGGCCAAGTCGATATCCGACAAATTGATGCGGAGTCCGTGATGAAAAAAATGTTCATGTTGGTAGCGTTGTTGTTTGCGGTCGTGAGTTGTGGGGATGATGAGGTTGAGGCGGACAAATTAGGTGTCGCTGCGGCCTGCGCAACCGCCGACGATTGCAAGGTCGAGGGACAAACATGCCTGACGCAGTTCAAGGGCGGCTATTGTGGTGTGGGCGACTGTGTTGATTCGGGCGATTGTCCGACGGGTTCGTCGTGCGTCGCGCATACCGACGGCATGAATTACTGCTTCCGTGATTGCGTCGACAAGGCAGAGTGCAACGCAAACCGACCCGTTGATGCTGAAGCGAATTGCTCGTCAAGCATCACGTACGCAAGCGGAGACAAGGAAGGCAAAGCCTGCGTGCCCCCCAGCAACTAGTGAAAGCGCTCGGTGGGATCGATTCCGGCTGTTTGAATGGCCACTCGCGCAAGTGTGTTCTTGTGCTCCAAACACCCGAGCACGGAATCGAAATCGCCGGGCTCCCACGGGCGTGGCCAGGAGGCCAGATATTCGTCCTTGAGCCGCATGATTCGATTGGCGCTCTCAAAAATCCGCGACCGATCGAGGTCATTTTTTGCCAAATCACATAGATGCGTAAACGCACGCTCCCAGAGCTCTTGTGTGTGGCAGATCAGGAAAAGGTCCACACCGGCCCGTAAACCAAGCTCAACCATCTCCTCGACGCTGTAGCGGTCTGCCACGGCCTTCATTTCGAGGTCGTCGGTGACGACCACACCGTCGTACCCGAGCTCGTCGCGCAAAAGACGGGTCATCACGGCATGACTCAGGGTTGCGGGATGCACCGTATCGAGAGCGGGAACCAGAATATGGGCCGTCATCAGCATCGGGATGCCGTTGGCCATCAACCGCCGAAACGGCACCAACTCGATGTTTTCGAGGCGCTCGCCGTCATGTGCCAACACCGGCAACTCAAGGTGAGAGTCGGTGTCGGTGTCGCCGTGGCCGGGAAAATGTTTCCCACAGGACACGACACCCGAGGTCAGGTGACCAAGTAGAAATGCTCCGCCCATTCGGGCCACCACATCCGGATCGTTTGAAAACGCACGATCCCCCATGACTGGATTGTCTGGGTTGGTGTCCACATCCAGAACCGGCGCGAAATTCAGGTTGAAGCCAAGCGCCGAGACCTCGGTCGCCATGACTTCCGAAACGGCCGACACGAGTTTTGTGTCGTTGGTATCGCCCAGCACCCGCATCGGCGGAATCAGAGTCAGGGGTTCGCGCAATCGCGCAACCCGGCCGCCTTCTTGGTCTACCGCAACAAAGGGGGCCGCCACAGCTTCTTGGGCCGCGGCGTGGATTTCAGCATTCAAATGGGCGACTTGCGCCGGGGACTCAACGTTTCGACGGAAGAGAATCACGCCGCCAATCCGTCCTGCGCTAAGCGCGTCTCGAACGGCATCAGGCAATGTTTCGGTGCCCTGGAAGCCCACACAGAGCAATTGCCCAATGGCTTGCTCCAGGACACGTTGAGAGCGGTCAAACGGGTTGAAAAAAGGCAGCTTCGCTTCCATCAGGTCTCCTGAGAGCGCGGATCCAAAGCATCCCGCAGCCCATCTCCAAGAAAATTAATTCCCAGAACCGTAATCATGATGGCGACCCCTGGGAAGATCGCGAGGTGTGGCGTCAGCAAAAAGTACGACGCTCCCTGGTCGAGCAGGGCGCCCCAGCTGGGTTGACCCTGTGGTCCCAGACCAAGGAAACTCAAGGACGCCTCGGCCAGGATGGCGCCAGCGACCCCGAAGGTCGCCTGCACGATCACAGGGCCAAAAACATTCGGGAGCACGTGTTTTGTGATGATTCGCCCCGGTCCAAACCCCAGCGCGCGTGCCGCTTCGACGTAGTCTTTTTCGCGTTCTAAGAGGACCTGACCGCGGACCAGACGCGCATAACCAGACCATCCCGTGAGGCTCAACGCCCCGATGACAGCCAGGAGACTCGGTTCTTGAGTCACAAAAATCACCAGAATCGCCAAAAG
>JBFFMO010000625.1:0-3483 GCA_041554035.1 Allomicrovenator sp.
TATAACTTGAGTCCGCAAAACTGACACCAATAGGTGTCTCCCAGGTCCATAGCCCATCTGGAATCACACCTGCGATTTCAAGGTGGAATTCGAAGTAGCTTGGCAAAATCGTATCAGCGGGATGTTTGGTGAGGTGGAGGCTTTCGTAATCGGGACCGATGAATTGCTCCAAAACAAACGCGCAACGGGCCGTCCGAGGGACCTAATCGATCTTGATATGCTCGAAGAATTCTTTTCGAAGCATATCTAAACACCAAAGGCACGCAAATGGGTCCGACGGCCAACTTTGGAGCCTCATTTTTGGACGACGGGCATGGTCCTTAAAGCGCGAACCGGAAATAATAAAAATATATGGTCCCATTCCTCGGGGCCGGCCTCGCGAAGACGCAAGGGAACAACCGATAGGATATGTTTTCGGATCACGGTCATGATCGGATACACTCCCACTGCGGTTATGCGAACATCTTGACCGTCCTTCACGATATCAAGATTGAACACGACACTGCTGCGTCGCTCCAACTCGCGCTGATTGCTCACAAAATTGCCCAACGAATGCATGATCACGGTCTTTCGACCGTCTTTGGTCAGGTATCCTTCCCAAGGCTGCAGCACATGAGGATGCGCACCAACGATGGCATCTGCGCCGGCCTCTAAGAACTCCTTAGCCACTCGCCGTTGCTCGTCGTTGGGGTCCGGCGAGTACTCGTCGCCCCAATGGGGAAGGACGACGATGAAGTCGGCTTCAGCGCGCAGGACAGGCAACGTTTCTAAAATGGTCTTCCGGTCCCGAAAACAGTAATTTACTTGGTGGAATTTGTCGGAAGGGCCACCCACGCCATACGTGCAGGCAAGCAAGGCAATTTTCAAATCTCGCACGTTTTGGATCGTATAGAAAACATCTCGACGACGGTCGTGTTTACGCGTGCCTGTATAGGGCATGCCGGCCTTATCCAACGCGTCGATCGTGCGGTTGACGCCTTCGCCGTCGCGGTCCATCGAATGATTATTGGCCGTCGATACGACATCGACACCGGCATTCAACAAATCACTGATTATTTTGGGATGGTAATTAAATCGCGGAAAACTCGTGTACACGACCTCATCGAATTTCAGGCCTGGGTCTTCGACCTCGTTGCCATCGACGTCCAGCCCCATAGCCGTTGGGCCCTCAAGGTTGGCGTACATCATATCAAACGACGAAATCAGCCCCTCCACCTCACCAAAGAGGTGCCCATATCCCCGTTTCCAGCTCGCCTGGCGCTGAATACGGCGATGCAAGAGCACGTCTCCGGCAAAACCGAGGCGAATAATGGGCTCTTTCGTGGGGGCAAATTGCAGGTGGGCGCCAAGCGCCTCTGACTTGAATTCAGGTGCCGCCGCGACGAGCGGAAGACCTTCGTCGGATTTCTTTTGAGGAGTGTCCGGCAGACCTGCCGCCTCAGCTGGAGGCTCACCGACCGTCTCTTCGACCGAGCCGGGTTGGCTCGAACTCATGCAAGCCGAAACCAGAAACAACAAGACCGGAAGAAGTCGTATCAATTGCCCACACTTGCCAGGAGTGCATCAACGCCGACTTGTTTCGCGAGCGCAGGATCAAGGACTTTCACCTTCTCGAACATCTCGCGTGCGAGTGCTCGGTCACTCATTTTAGAGAACACAAAAAGGCCGATATCATAGGATTGGCGGGCCGTAAGGTCTTTGCGAGATGCCAGCGTGCGCATACGCCTCGAAACCTGAGCCCGGGCGCCTTGAGCTCCCCAGCCTGTCTTCAACTGGCCAAATTCGGCCTCAAAACCATCAGGCTTCAACGATTTGGCGATGATAAACGCGTCTTCAGCGGCCTTTAGCTTACCGTCGGACGCCAGCATCTCTCCGCGAGCGATCGCGATTCGGTACTGGGTTTCTTTGTCCATTTCAGGAACCGGCGCGGCGACCACCGGCGCCACAGGAGGAGCCTCAACCACTTCTAGGGGGGCCACAGGTTCGGGGGCCACAGCCACCGCCTCAACAGGTGCGACTTCAGCTAAGGCAGCCTCAGGCGCGCCTTCCACGATGGTCTTTGCAGCATCGACGGGGGCAACAGCATCCGTTTTGGCCGGCAGCTTGGCGAGCACTTCTTCCATCCGGGCAACCTGCTCCGAAATCATGGCCGCGGTGATGCTTTCGAATCCGCGAAACCGCGGGTCAAGGGCAAGTGTTTTTTTCCAAGCGGCAACGGTCTTGGCCTGACCTTCCGGGCTGGTCGGATCCAATTGCAACCAGTAAGCACCCTCAAGGAAATACGCGGTGGCGGACGGCTTCTTGAGGATCAATTCATCGATCAGCTCTTTGGTGGCCTTTTGTTGGCCAAGACGAATGCCGCCCCAGGCCAAACGCTCCGCTGCGGGGCTGGCCACACCATTGGCCTTATAGTCCTCTTGATAGATCCCGTAGAGGTCCAGGTAGCGCCCAGCCTCGACGTAGACATTCTCGATACGCTCCAACTGCCCGCTGATGTCCTCACGTTTCAGGAGAAGCTCGTGGTTCTTCTGAAAGCCCTCGACGATCGGCTCGTAGACATTCTTTTCGGTATCCGTTAATTGGGGCCCCTCATCCCGAAACTGTTGTGGTTTTGGAACCACCGTCTGGAAAGGCGCAAAATAGCGGACGTCGCGGCGTTCTGGGTGAGCACCGTCGCATGCCGTCGAACCAAGGCTAAGAGCAATGCCAAGGCCGATAGCCCATTTGACTGAAGTGTTTGCGGACATGACCTGATGACCTCTAAAGCGGACAGCCCTTTATTAGCCTACTTGGGCCTCGGTTCCAACCTTGGCGACCGAGAAGCCAACCTTCTGGACGCGCTCAAGCGAATGGAAACGGCCGGACTCAAAGTCGTTGCACTCAGCCGCTTTCTTGAGACTCCCCCTGCGTACGTGTTGGACCAGCCTGACTTCATCAATGCGTGCGCGGCGGTTGAGGTATCCTGCCCACCCCACGATTTATTAAAGATCCTGCTTCAAATCGAAGTGGCGATGGGCCGCGTCAGACTGATCGACAAAGGCCCTCGAGTGATCGACCTCGATATCCTGCTCTTTGGCGACGTGATTTTGGACTCGGAAGACCTGACGATTCCCCATCCAGCCATGCTTGAGCGCCTTTTTGTGCTTGAGCCACTCTGCGACATCGCAACGGACGTTTTGCATCCTGTAAAAAATACGCCGATGGGCGAGCTGCTCGATGTCTTGCGGTCGGGGATCGACCGCACCCCCGAATAGGGGCATTCAGCCTGCATTTCCGCAATTCGCAACTTTTCATTCGCATTGACCGATAACAGTTGTGATTGGTTTTGTAGTCTGAAAGCTGCAGCCTGGCGCACCAATCGCAAACCCGAAACCCGAAACCCGAAACCCGAAACCCGAAACCCGAAACCCGAAACCCGAAACCCGAAACCCGAAACCCGAAACCCGAAACCCGAAACCCGAAACCCGAAACCCGAAACCCGAA
>JBFFMO010000626.1:0-3483 GCA_041554035.1 Allomicrovenator sp.
ATCCGGGGTCCCGCAATCGAACCCAATTCAGAGTATTCGGCTGTCGATCGTTCGAAAAAGCGCACCAAAATTGAATTGGAACTTATACGTCGGGCTTACGACCACGTCTTGGGATGGTTGGGTGAACAATTGGAATCACCCTTGAGCCAAAGAAGCCCCGCCACGGCAGAGGTGTTGGATGTGCTGGTCTTATCCGAGCCTCGCAAATTGAGAGATTTGAAGTTCCTGGCCACGGTTTCTGGCGAAAGAGTCAGTCCGGGAGAAGTCAGGAAATGGAAAGGGCCGCTGGCTTTTAGTGAAAACGTTAAATTCGTTGCAGATTACCTCCCTCCAGAAGCCCCAGGCGTCCTGATTGCGACGCGAAGAGATCTGGAAAACCTGTTTCCGAAAACCGAACTTATTGACTGTTCGGCCAAGGAAGGTCTGGTCGAGACCATTCGCCGCAATCGCGATAGATTTTTCGCCCGTCCGGTCGCAAGTATTCGCCCGCCGCTCAACAGGCTCGCCGAGATATCGTTCAGTGAAGAAGGTCTGGATATTCATCTGTGGATGATGCCCGATTCCGAGCCGGGGAACACCGTTTCCCACCTCTCGCTCGATGTGGTTTTCGAAGATCGCGTGCTGTGTGCGCATACGGTCAACGTGCCTCTTGGTCGATTTGCAGGGGTGATTCATGGCTCGTCGATTCTGCCCGACGTGAACACCTACGACCGAATGGCCAACGTGCCAACCGGCCTGGACGCTCGGCTTTTGGAGCTTTCGCAGGCCTGTTTTTTGGAATGGAACGCCCGCGACGCTGACCGCGAACTGGCGTTTTGGTACCTTTCACGATGCGTTGTTAAGACGCAGGAAACTTGGCCATTGGCGTACGATGCACTGCGCCAACGTAGTGTTTTTGATTTCTGCGATGGGACCTCAGGGTCTTGGAATGACCTGGTCCAGAATAATTCTATGATCTTCTGGTCGAGATCGGCCGACGAACTCAATCATTTGCCGGCGTCAAAGGTTGTGTTGACCAGCGGTGTCATCAAGACACCCATGACGCTCTTCCCAGATCTGCCTTGGCGACACGTTAATACCGTGGAGACCAAACGCCTTGCACAGCCGGCAAAACTCAATGTTATTGAAACCGGCCTTGTGAGTGGGCAGGCGGGGGCTGTGCTCAGGGATTGGCTTCTGAAGGTCCCAGGTGTGCACGCGATTGCCTTTTCATCGCGAGTAGGAAATATCGGTTTGCGCCAGCTTGGGGGCGCCAGACTCTTCGCCTACGTGGGTCAGGAGCTGGTCATGGATGTGGAACACCCCATTGGTCGAGCGCTGTCGATCGGAGACGAAGACATGCTGCCGCTTGCGGCGTCGTCGCTCTATTCGTTTTTAGGCGCGTCGGACTCGTTTTTCGACAGCGTCATCGAGCTTGGGCTGCATCGAGATTTGGTGTCCCGCCTTCTTCAGGACGCGCCGAGGTCCTGAACTTCGAGTGCGGCTCGCATAAGTCGGTCTTCCTCATCCGGCGACATTCCTACGGGCAGAAGCAGCGCCTTCAAAAGGGTCATCGCGGCGAATGCGGGCTTTGATTCGGCGAGCACCTCGAGATCCCGCAGGAATTTCTCGCGCGAATTCAGATAAAAGACGGTGAACGTGCCTGGATGGACACCCTCGCGTTCCGCAGCGGCGTCGGCAAAGACGTACTCTTCGTTTTCGTGAAGATAGAACACCATCTCAAAATTAATCGGCGAGGACTCGTAGACAAAATCACCCCAGAAAATGTCTTTCACTCTGAATTTAATTCGTGCCGCCACATCCAAAATCGCCTTTTTGAAGTGCGGTTTGAGTTCGGTTTTGTCTTTTGGGATGACGATGGTCTCGGGCAGCAGCGATGCATCGACACCGCAGGCGTCAAGCGCGCTCTTGAGGCTTTCGACCTCGCCACCGTGAATATAATTGGATGCAAAACGAGCAAGGTGTTTGGCCGAACCGAGAATGAAAATGGGGGTGGAGCGCAGCGCTCGAATCGAGGTGGCGCCGCTTTTGTCCAGGAAGATCTTTCGGTTGGAAAACTTCGCGACCATATCCGGTTGGAATGGCATAAGCGCGGCAAATATATCCACCAATTTTTCGTACTCGTGGCTCGGCCCGAGGCGAGCCAGTTCTTCCATCCGGGAGATCAATCGTTCAGGAAGCTCTTCCAAGTAGAGTCGGTCGATGAGGGCTTTGGCTTTATGGAAATTTTTATCTTCGAGCACGCGGTCGCGTGTCAGCGTGTGTTCCAGGTATCTTGAGTCGATTCGGAACGTCAGGCGGGGCCACTCCGAATCGGTGCCCTCTGCCAGTGTCAGGCCCTGATTGTAGAATCCAAAGGGGGCGTCGTCTGCGACCAATCCGGCGATGATTCGAGTCCCGGGTTCATGATGTTCAATTTTGACGAGGGAATTCACATCAAAAGGTCGCCGAATATCCACGCCGGATACGTAGATGGGCACCGCAACATGGGCGCACCATTTCGAGAGAAACTCGTTGGCGCTCGAAATAAATTCTTCCGATTCCTCGCGAGTCATCCTCTTAAAAATCCGGATACGCGTCCCCTCGACCGGATCAGGGACCGAATAGAGTTCGAAGGTTCTGTCGGGTTTGAAGACGACGCGCCAGCACTCTCCGCCCCTTGCTGTGTCTACCGCGATGGCGTCTGGCTGGATGGCATAGACCGAGACAAATCCAATGCCGAATTTGCCTATTTTGGTAAGGTCATCGTCTTTGGTGGACGAAAACAGTCGCGTCAATCGGGTTTCGATGATCTCGCGATTCATCCCTTCACCAAAATCATTGACGTGAATGGTCAGCGTGCCTTGGTCTTCGTTGGCCTCGGGTTCATCAAAGTCGAAACTAATTTCGACTTCACCCGAACCGGCGTCGATCGAATTTTGGATCAACTCGCGAAAAAAAGCGTGTGGGTCTGAAAACTGCCCGATCAGGTCTTCGAGCACCGCTCTGACGTCGTTCGCTTCGGACTTCAAGGGTTCGCCAGAATTGTTTCAGTGTCTGCGTGTTCTTCAAGCAACTGAATCTGAGCGTTGACGGGCGGGTCGCTCCCTGGCAGCGAGCGCATATAGTGTCCGTCGGCGGCCAGCGTCCACGTGTGCGTGTTGTCACGCAAATAAAGCAAGAACCCTTCGTCCAAAACCCGTTTGGCCAGTCGCGGATCCTCGATCGGAACACACTCTTCAATGCGCCGGTAGAGGTTGCGATGCATCCAATCGGCGCTTGAAATGTAGATCTGTGGGTCGCCATTTTTGAAGTAAAACGCGCGAGAATGCTCCAGAAATCGTCCCACGATGCTGCGCACGTGAATGGTCTCGGACACGTCGGGAATCCCGGGACGCAAGCAACACACGCCGCGCACGATCAGTTCGATCGGCACGCCGGCCCGCGAGGCCCGGTAGAGGGCTCGGATGACCTCTGGCTCGGTCAAGGAATTCATCTTGACCA
>JBFFMO010000627.1:0-3482 GCA_041554035.1 Allomicrovenator sp.
ACGTCGCCGGTCCACAACGCGCCCGTGCCGCGGTCGAAGCTGAAGCGCCACGGATTTCGAATGCCCCAGGCAAAGATTTCAGGTCTGCCACCGCCGTTGGCAAATGGGTTGTCAGCCGGGATGCCGTAGGGATCGCCGCTGTTGACGTCGATACGCAGGAACGCGCCCAGCAACGTGTTCACGTTCTGCCCGTTGCCTTGTGGGTCTCCGCCCGATCCGCCGTCGCCGTATCCGGCGTACAAGTAGCCATCAGGCCCAAACGCGATCTGGCCACCGTTATGATTGGTGTAGGGCTGGTCGATCTGGAGCAGTTTTCGTTCTGAGCCGACCACCAAAGTGCTCAAATCTGCGCTGGCCTGAAACTCGGAAATAAACGATTTGAGGCCGCCGTCGGTGCCCGTGTACGAAACAAAAACCTTGGGAGTTGTTGGCCAATCGGGATGGAAGGCCATGCCCAATAATCCGCGCTCTCCGCCCGAGGTGACTCGGTCCGTGAGGTCCGCAAAGGTCTGGAACGCCGCCACGTTATTATCGTTATCAAAGACCCGGATGCGGCCGCCCTGTTCGATCACAAACCAACGAGAATCATCGCCGGGCGCTTGTTGGGCCCAAACGGGTGCTGAAAAACTCAGGTTTGGAAACACTCGGTCGATCGTGATTCCGGTGGTCGCTGTGGGGCGTTCGGGCGCGGCACAGGTCGTGTTGGCCGGACGTTCATCGAGCCCAAACGGAGCGGGCATCGGCAGATTCGTGGTGCCGTTATTGGTTCCGGTGGTGCCGTTATTGGTCCCGGTCGTGTTATTGGTCCCGTTATTGGTCCCAGTCGTATTATTGGCGGTGTTATTGGTCCCGACCGTGTTGTTGGTGGTCGACGCTTTGTCGTCCCCGCAGGCGGCAATCGCAAGAACGGCCGTAAGTGTCAGTATTTTTGTGCGCATCTCAGCTCCAAATCAGAATTTCGGCCATAGTGGCAACCGTTGCGGCCGGAAGCAAGGAATCAACGTCCGAACCGGATCACGTCGCCGGCAACCGGCAAGGAGCCTGCCCTTGGACCAGGCCCGATTCGCAAGGCGAGCAAGATGCCTGCGGACCGAATCGCAATGCCGACAACAGAAAACCGAAAACGGCCGAAGGTCCGCGTACCCATCACAAGCAGGGCAATATAAGGTCCCCACATTGTCCCGCCCCAATCCATCATGAGCGATCTATGAAAGCAACGATTTGGCATAATCCAAAATGCAGTACCTCGCGGAAAACACTGGCGATCTTGGAGGAAACACCCGACGTCGAAGTGACGGTGGTGAATTACCTCAAAACGCCGCCCAGCCGAGAAACGTTGAAATCGCTCTACGCCGAGGCTGGAATCACCCCTAAAGAAGGCTTGAGAAAGCGTGCAGAAGGCGCCTCAGCCCTCGCGGATGCTGATGATGATGCGGTTTTGGACGCAATGGTCGCGGACCCAGTCTTGATCGAACGACCGCTGGTTCAGACCGAAAAAGGCGTGCGTTTATGCCGCCCCATCGATTCGGTCCGCGAGATTCTGTAGAGAATCAGCGCAGCAGCAGGGTGGGAATCGTCGATTCGCGCAGCAGGTCCGAGGTCTTGGACCCAAAGAAAAACGAGCGAATCGGTGAGTGCGTATAAGCACCCATGATCAACAGGTCGATGTTCAGTTCTTTGATTTTTTTGGAAATCACGTCTTCTGCGTCGCCTGGAACCAAGTGTGTAGGGGTGTCGAACCCAGCTGTTTCCAGCGTGGTTTTTGCCCACTCCAACTGCTTGGCCGCATCGGCGCTTTCTTTTCCCGACATCAGCAGATGAATCGGAAGTCCTCTAAACAGTGGGCTTTCGGCGACCATCTCCACACCGCGCCGTGTCACAATCCCGCCATCAAACGCGAGCATGATTCTTTTGGGCTCCGTGAATTCTTCGGTGACAGTCAAGACCGGTTTATGCAGCCGTCGTACGATGCGTTCGACGTTTCGCCCAAGATCGCGCTTGGCAGCGTCCGCGGACTCGCCGCGCCGCCCCAGCACAAAAAGACGAACGCCGCTCTCTTGTTCAAAGATCGTCTCTTCCAGCTCGCCGTGTCGCTGGCGCACATCAGGGGTGCTCACTCCAGCCTTGATCGCGCGCTCACGAAGGCCGTTCAGAAAGATTCGACCTTTTTCACGTGCCTGTTTTGAACGCATTTCGTCGGCGGTCGACAGCTCGTCCAACAGGTTTTCCTGAGCGTCCACTCCGATGGAACCGCTATGGTCCGTGGTGGTCGAGATCTCGGGATGGCGGTCGATGATGTGAAGGAATTCCAGTGGGGCATCCATGCGTGCGGCGGCCCAACCTGCATAATCGGCGACGTAGTCGGCAAAATGAGATTGGTCCACGCAAGCCAGTACTTTGTTGTCGGTATTGATATGTGACATTTTAGTGGCCCATCAGGAGTTCAATTGCTTCGGGTTTATCGTGAACGGCAAAGCGGTCGACCATGGTCGCGCTGGCTTCGTTCAAACCGATGACTTCAACGTCTGTTCCTTCGCGTCGGAATTTCACGACGACCTTGTCCAGTGCGCTGATCGCGGTCACGTCCCAAAAATGGGCACGGCTGACGTCGATGCTGACTTTCTCGATGACTTCCTTGAAATCAAACGAGCCAATGAAGCGCTCAGCCGAGGCAAAAAAGACCTGCCCAACCACGCTGTATGCGCGAACGCGGCCTTCGTCGGCAGCCATCGAGGTGACCAGCAAAACCTTGCCGACCTTGTGGGCGAAAAAGAAGCCGGACAACAACACCCCAACCAACACGCCTTTCGCCAGGTCGTGCGTGGCCACGACAACAATCACACTCGCCAGCATCACAGCAGTTGAGCTCTTGGGGTTGGTTCGAAGGTTTCGAATCGACGCCCAATTGAAGGTTCCGATCGACACCATGATCATCACCGCGACCAATGCTGCCATCGGGATTCGGGCCACCCAGTCGCCGATGAAAACGACCATCAAGAGCAGAAAAACACCTGCAGAAAGGGTCGAAAGACGCCCACGTCCGCCAGATTTTACGTTGATGATCGACTGGCCGATCATGGCGCAGCCGGCCATCCCGCCAAGGAATCCAGCGGCGATATTGGCGATGCCCTGACCCACACATTCGCGATTTTTATTGCTCGACGAATCTGTCAGATCATCGACGATCGACGCGGTCATCATCGACTCAAGCAGACCCACAACGGCGAGCGTTGCCGAAAAGGGAAACACGATTTTGAGGGTTTCAAAGGTGAGCGGGACGTCGGGCAACAAGAAAATCGGCAGGCTATCGGGAAGGTTCCCCATGTCGCCGACGGTGCGGATATCCATGCCCACAGCCAACGAAAGGGCCGTCAGTACGACGATCGCGACCAAGGGTGAAGGCACCGCTTTGGTGACGTAGGGGAAAAGGTAGATGATCCCCAGACCACCCAAGACCATGGCGTAAACGACCCAGGACACAT
>JBFFMO010000628.1:0-3481 GCA_041554035.1 Allomicrovenator sp.
ATCTTGAGGTCGCCATGGATACGCAGCAATTGATCGCGCAGCTCAACGCGCTTCAACAAGAAGCTGTTTCTGCCTTGATGGACGTCGATCGGATCGAAGATGCGATCCAGGTCAAGAATCGTTATCTGGGGCGCAGCGGTGGAGTGCAGGAACTGATGAAGTTTCTGCGGGATCTACCTCCAGAGGGTAAAAGGGATGTGGGGCAGGCCTCGAACGCATGTAAAAATGCGATTGAAGATGGCTATCGTACCCGTGTCGAGTTCCTCGAAGGCCAGGAATTGCAGCGCAAACTCGACGCCGAACGCGTCGACGTCACGTTGCCGGCAAGATCTCATGTCCAACATGGTGGTCATCCGATCGCCACGATTCAATGGGAACTCATCGATCTCTTTTCCGAACTGGGATTCGAGGTCGCTGATGGTCCTGAGATCGAGACCGACTATTACAACTTCGAAGCGTTGAATTTCCCGCATGATCACCCCGCAAGGGACATGCAGGATACGTTCATGCTCGAGGACGGTCACGTCTTGCGAACCCATACCTCGCCCGTTCAGATACGCACGATGCTCTCCTATGATCTTCCGATCATGGTGATTTCGCCGGGTCGTGTTTTTCGGTGCGACAGCGACATCACGCACAGTCCCGTCTTCCACCAGGTCGAGGGATTGCACATTGATGAGGGCGTCACCATGCGTGACCTCTTGGGTACGCTGAACGCCTTCGCGGAACGCTATTTCGGGTCTGGAACACAAGTTCGGCTGCGTCCGAGCTTCTTTCCTTTCACCGAGCCCAGCGCAGAAGTGGATATCGGATGTGTGTTCTGCGCTCAGGCGGGCTGTCGCGTGTGTAAAGGCACGGGATGGATCGAGATTCTGGGGTGCGGAATGGTCGATCCGAATGTGCTTGAAGAAGCAGGCATCGATTCCACCCGCTATTCGGGTTATGCATTTGGAATGGGCGTTGAGCGCATCGCGATGCTGAAGCTTGCTGTGAACGACATCCGCTTATTTTTCGAGAACGACCTGCGGTTCTTGCGACAATTCTGACGAACGGGAGTCGGAACGATGAAAGTCTCTTGGAAATGGCTCGAAGATTGGGTCGACCTTAGTGATATTGCTCTTGATGATCTTACAGCCCGCCTGAATTTGGCAGGGCTTGAGGTCGCGGGCGTGTCTCACGTCTACGACCCAAAGATCGTGATCGGTCGTATTCTTGAAATTGGCGCTCATCCCAAAGCCGATAAACTTGTGATGTGTCGTGTCGACGTCGGCGACGGCGTGGTGCGCAATATCGCTTGTGGGGCGAAGAACATGAAGGCCGGAGACGTGGTCCCGGTGGCTTTGGAAGGCGCGCGTCCGCCCGGCATCGATTTTGAGATCGTTTCTCGCCCTGTGGCAGGGGTGGTGTCGGAAGGCATGCTCTGCGCGGAAGAAGAAATGGGCCTTTCGACTCAGAGTGACGGCCTTTGGATTCTGCCTCAGGACTTGAAAGTCGGCCAGAATGCCTACGATGCGACCAATTCGCGAGATGTTGTGATCGAGGTGGAGCTCACCCCGAATCGTGCTGATTGCCTGAGTCATATCGGGATCGCGCGGGAGATCGCAGCTCTTTTTGATCGTTCGTTGGGCTCGGCCAACCCTTTCCCTTTTGACGATTCAGCGGAGCCGATCGCCTCGGTGACCAGTCTCAGTGTTGAGGATCAGGACGCTTGTCCGCGTTACGGCATGGCCGTGATCGAGAATGTAGTGGTTGGGCCAAGCCCGGCGTGGCTGCGTCACCGATTGGCGGCCATTGGCGTTCGCACCATCAACAACGTCGTCGACGTCACGAACTATGTATTGATGGACGTTGGCCAACCCTTGCATGCGTTCGACCTCGATCGTTTGGAGGGCGGAATTATCGTTCGCCACGCCTTCGCAGGGGAGAAGCTCTCGGGCATCGACCACAAAGAACATGCCCTGGAAGAGCGCGATCTGGTGATCGCAGACTCGAAGAAGGCGGTGGCCATTGCCGGTGTCATGGGTGGAGACGGCACGGAAGTTACGTCAGAAACGACGCGAGTTCTGATTGAGTGTGCGCAATTTCAACCGACAACGGTCCGAAAGACGGCGAAACGGCTGGGTCTGCACACCGAATCGAGTCATCGCTTTGAGCGCGGCATCGATTCGGCGGCCATTCAGCGGAACCTCGAATTGACCGTGGGCTTGATGGTGAAAGCGCAGGCAGGGCAGGGGACTCCTCTTGTTCGCCTCGGACGTTTGTTCCACGAAACAGCGCCATTTGTTGCGGCTCAAGTGAGTGTCACGAGCGCTCGCGTGAATCAGATTTTGGGCACCGAACTCAACACAGACGACGTCAGCCGTATTTTGACGAGCATCGGGGTCGCCAACACGGTCAAAACCGATGTTGTTGAAGCCAGTATTCCGCCGTGGCGTCCCGATCTTGAACGTTCCATCGACCTGGTCGAGGAAGTCGCGCGAATCAACGGCTACGACAAGTTGACCCCGACATTGCCTCGCATCCCGATGGGACATATTCATCGAACGAAGGCAGCTCCTGGTCACCCACCCACCATCATCTCGAGGCGCCGTTTGGCGCACTCCAGAAGGGTTCGGCAGGTTCTCTTGGGTTCGGGTCTGGCTGAAGCGATGAATTATTCGTTTTTTGGTGAAGCCGATCTTGCTCAGCTCAAGCTTGCGGAAGGCGATATAAGGAATATGGCTCGAAAGGTGGCCAATCCACTCGCCGCCGATCAAGCGTTGATGCGTACCAGTCTTGTACCGGGCCTCTTGAAAGCGCTGTGGACGAACGTTTCCAGAAAATACGATCGCATCGCGTTATTTGAGGTGGGAAGAGTGTATCTTCCAGAACGCGAATACGAGCGCGTCGCAGGTTTGGCTGTCGGCTCACGTCTTGGACACGTCGGCGAGCTTCGAGATTGGGACTTCTACGACATGAAGGGCGTCGTCGAGACGTTGGCAGAGCCGTTTTCTGGTCAGGGCCAGTGGCGTGTTCCAGCAGTCTTGGAGCCGTTTCTTCACCCCGGAGTTCAGGCTGAGTGGGTGCTGGATGGGCGCGTGATCGCTCAGGTCGGACAACTGCATCCCTTGATTGCTCGAGAGATTGGCGTGGACGATTCAGTGTTTGTTTTTGACATTGATTTGGACCGGCTGCTCGGGACCTTGGAAGCGGTTCATAAATACACGGCAGTTGCAAAATTCCCAGCCGTGCAGCGCGATTTTGCGTTCCTGGTCGACAAGGATTGCACGTACGCCGATGTGGAAAGCGCCATTCGAGCGGCGAGCGAACTTCTGGAAACCGTGAACCTCTTTGACGTGTATTCTGGGGCGCAAGTTCCCGAAGGCAAACAAAGCTACGCGGTCTCTGTGGCCTACCGATCTTCAGAAAAGACCTTGACCGAGACGGACATCACCGCCATTGATGCCCAGATCGTGGCAGAAGTGGAACAACGAACCGGGGC
>JBFFMO010000629.1:0-3477 GCA_041554035.1 Allomicrovenator sp.
AGTTCGTTTCGAACGCTTCACGCACGAACTCCTGTTCCTGTGAACCCATATGGGGCGACGACAAGTAGATACGAGGTGTTTTTGTCATGTCCATTCCTTACGCCGGACCAACCCCATCGTCTAGTGGACAAGGTGATGTCGGTGGTTGGCCGGGTAGAATCATGAATATTCCTATCTGGCACAACGATGTTTCGATCTCTGCGGGGTTCCGCCGCTTGCACGACTCCATAACGACCGCACCTTAGAGCTCTTCCCACTCTCTGAGTCGCTGAAGGATTTCGTCATCCACGGCGTGCGGCAACCCTTCGATTTCGACGTAGGTCGGTGTGATTCCGCGTTTGATTAACTCATCTCGTACAGCGTGCGCGCGGTCGATCAAGATCACTTGATCTGCCGAACCGTGTGCCATAAAGACCTTGGGGAACGGCTTGGCGTCGCTCGTTGGAGGCAGTGGACCCGCTCCACTCAAAACAACCACTCTGGAGACGAGGTCGGGTCGAAGCAGACCCACGTAGAGGCTGAGCATACCCCCTTGAGAAAAGCCCATGAGCTGCACCGGAGTGTGTTCATGTTCCAATTCTTTGATGACCTGCTCGGCAGCAAGAGCGACTTTTGTGTCGTCGTATTTCGAGCCTTCGTTCGAGAACGAGACCGGAAACCAGGCATAGCGCCCGGTGGTCATCACGATCGGTGCGCGATACCCAACCAGTGTTCCCTTTAAGGCTGCTCGGCGGGCCAGACCTCCCATGTCTTCCTCGTTTGAGCCATAGCCATGCAGGAAAACCGTTGTCTGCCCTTTGTCTTCTTGAAACACTGACCGCACCAAGACATTTTTTGAGGTCTTCCGGTCCTCTGGTGAGGTCTTCCGGTCCTCTGGTGAGGTCTTCCGGTCCTCTGGTGAGGTCTTCCGGTCCTCTGGTGAGGTCTTCCGGTTATCGTTTTGCGTCTGTGGAACCTCAACCGACGAGGGTGGAGAGACGACGTCACAGGCCAAGATGAGGCAGGCCGGCACGAGGATTGCTAAGTACTTAGTCATGGTAATACGCGTCAGTATCTGGATGGCTGGTACGCCATCTTGAAGGGAGAATGACATGATCCGGTGGATAAGTGGAGCAACTTTGGCCCTGTTGAGTGTGGCGTCTGTGGACGCTTTCGCGGGATGCATCGAGGACACAGAAGTCGACAGTGCAGTGATCGAAGTCCTGCCAGAGTCAGACTGCCTTGTGCTTGATGTTGTCGGCAACGAATGCGTGGGCGGAGCAGATCTGGTCATCAGCAATAATTGTCCGGAAGTCTTCGTGGTTGATTGTGACTCTTGCTCTAGCGTTCTGGCGGGCGAAGAAGGCCGGATTAGGATGCCGCTCGATGACGGCGAGGACATGATTCACGTTGTGAACGGATCCCTTGGGACACAGGATATTTCGATTTCTGTGAGGTACAGCGGCCGAGTCACGAATATCTATGAAGGTTGCACCTCGGCAGGCACGTCACCGGTTTCGCTTTTTGCCCTCCTGATAGGCATGTTCGGTGTTCGACTTCGGCGTCGTCGCGGTTGAGTTCGCGTGATTCACGTGCGATGTTTTCTCGGTCTAGAACTGACCGGGAGACCTCATGACATTGCCACTGCCTATACCTCATGTTTTTACACCGTCGGATCGTTCAGCCGGTGACCTAGAGACCTTGAAGCCGCTCTACGAGACGCTGGCAGCCGTGCCGATCGACACGAAGGAGGGGCTCGATAGCTTCTTGAAGGCCTGGAACGAATTTGAAGCGTGGATTGGGGAGCACGTTCGACTTGCTCAACTGGCGACTCAGTTGGACACAAAAGACGAGGTCGCGCAGGAGCACTGGATGCACTTGGTTGCGAACGTTCTTCCGGTTCTCAGCCAATGGGACGACTTTCTCGGTAAGCGACTGCTTGCATCCGAGGCCCTTGGACAGATCGAAAAGACGCCATACCAGCCCTATGTCCGGCAGGTGAAACGTGGTGTTGAGCTTTTTCGGGAGAAAAATATCCCGCTTCATACGCGTGAGAGCGAGCTCGAGAATGACTACAACAAGATTTCCGGCGCCTGGCTCACTGAATTCCGTGGAGGCTCGCATACACGTTCTGGCATGATGCAGTATCTGGTCAGTCCTGACCGGGAGACCCGATCCGAGGCATGGACAGCGCTGGCCCAGACCACACAAAAAGACGCTGACGCTCTTGATGATATCTGGGAGAAGTTGTTTGAGGTGCGTGGCGAAGTCGCTCAGAATTGCGGTTTTGAGAACTACCGGGACTATATCTTTGCGGCGAAGATGCGGGATTACTCTCCCGATGCGTGTTTTGCGTATCACGAGTTGATTGCAGAGGAGGTCGTGCCGGTCGCCAACGAAGTCAACGAGATGCTTCGTGATCAGCTGAGTTTGGATTCGTGGCGCCCCTGGGACACGATGGCCGACCCAACGGGTGGCGAACCGCTTCGTCCTTTTGAATCGGCCGAGCAGTTGCAGGATGGCATCGAACGTATGATGCGTCGTCTCGACCCTGAGCTTGGGCAGCATTTCCACGACATTCGTTCGCATCAAGACCTTGAGAGTCGCCCTGGCAAGTCACAGGGGGGCTTCATGATGACACTTCCGATGTCACAACGTCCTTATATCTTTATGAATGCCAGCGGGATGCACAACGATTTGGTGACGATGCTTCATGAGGCTGGTCACGCATTCCATTTCCTGCTGTCGGCCCATAATCGCCCCATGGCCGGTACGTCTGTACCGATGGAATTCAACGAGGTCGCAAGTATGTCGATGGAGTTGCTGCATTACGACACGCTGGATGAGTTCTACGGCAGAGACGATCGCAAGCGTGCGATTCATCAACATCTGCGCAGAATCCCGGGCCTCTTGGTTTCGGTTGCGCGTGGCGATGCGTTTCAGCAGGCTTTGTACACGAAGCCCAATCATACTCGCGCCGAACGGCACGCAGAATGGCTGGCACAGGAGAGTCGATTCTCGACTGGAATTGACTGGACGGGAATCGATCCAGAATTACGAATGAAGGGCTGGCATTCGATTCTTCATTTCTTCGTCGTGCCCTTCTATTACATTGAATATGGTTTTGCGCAGCTTGGGGCACTGCAGGTGGCAATGAACGCGGATCGCGATCCTGGCAACGCTCTACAACTTTATCGCGAGGCACTGACACTTGGGCCTCAGGCGGACACAGCAGGTCTGTATCGCGCCGCTGGAGCCGAATTTGTTCCGACGCGTGAGAAAGTCCGGGAGTTGATGAATTGGGTTCGAAAGGGACTGGAGCTCTGAGTCAATCGCTCCCGCGTCGGCGCCGTGCCCAGTTTTCGATGTTCTGTTGCCGGCCGCGCGCCACGCCTAGCGCTCCATCGGGCACGTCGTTTGTGATGACGCTTCCCGCACCCACGTAGGCACCCTCACCGATGGTGACGGGTGCCACAAGTGCGCTGTTCGAACCGACGA
>JBFFMO010000630.1:0-3473 GCA_041554035.1 Allomicrovenator sp.
CCGACCGTTCCTATGGATGTGGCGTTCGAGGTGCTGGAAGAGAAGTTTGGAATCGTGCGCGATATGTTCCACGGTTTTGATTATTCGGGCTGTCGAAACGAACGAGCTTCCGTGCGCCTGGCGGCATTAACCGGCGGCGTCAATTACGTGTGCGGCCGTGATGTACCGCCTTTATCGGACGATGAAGTCACTCGCCTGTCCACCATTTTTGGCTCTTGGCGACACCCGAAATGTGCGGCCGGCCAATCAGCGGCGGGCGTCACCGACGTCGCCGTGTCGTTGGACTTATTGCGAAACTTCTTGGTCACCGAGCTTGGGAGTGGCAACACGCTGCTCTATGAAAACACCTTACATGCGATGCATCGATTGCTGCGGCTTCCGGCGCCCGAAAAGGTCGAGCGAGAGAGTGCGACCAAGGAACTTGCGCTTCAAATCGAGCCGTTCTGCTTTAAGTTGCTCGCGCTTTTGGACGCCGACAAATGGCATCAAATGCAAGGCAAAGGGCTTGGCGCTGTGTTGGTGGCTTTGAGCAAGATCGGTGGCTCGCCGTACACATTAAAGTTGTCAGATGCAGATTTCATCGCACGGAACGGCAGCGAGAAGTGGAGCTCGTTCGATCACGCCATTCGTGATGTGATGGAGCTGCGTTTGGACGCCGCCCATCGCGCGAACGAGATGGAGGCATACCTATGGCGAAGCACCGTATGTGTGCTGCTTGGTTTGGTTCAACATAATCGTGCGGCGCTCTCAGCGCTTAAGAACGTCGAAATCGGGACGTCAGACGGTAAAGAACGGTTCCTAGATGCGATGGCAGCCTTGAACAAGGCGGCAGGTATCGCAATTCACTTGGAAGAAGCCCGGCCGATGGTGGACGAGGTCGCGTACTTCCAGGCAGTTCAGAAGAATGTCGTCAAATACACCGTCGGTGGGAGTGGGAAGTCGAGGTCTGAGCTGGATAGCGCCATCCGACAGATTGTCTCGAGTGCCGTAGCTGCCGACGAGGTCATCGATATCTTTGACGCCGCAGGCCTGCAAAAACCCGACATCTCGATTTTGAGCGACAAGTTCCTGGAATCGGTTCGAGTCGACAAAAATCAGAACCTCCAACTTGAGGTTCTTAAAAAGCTCCTCAACGACGAAATCAAGAGCCAGAGCCGCCAAAACGTTGTTCAGTCACGGCGGTTCTCGGAAATGCTGCAAAGCACATTGATCCGATACCAAAACCGGACCATCGAAACCGCGGAGCTGATCTCGGAACTCATCGAACTTGCGAAAGAACTTCGGTCAGTAGGCCAACGCGGCGACGAGATGGGCCTAACTGTCTACGAAATGGCCTTCTATGACGCCCTGGTGGCTCACGAGAACGTCCGAGAGGTGATGGGCGACAAAGTACTGTCTGAAATCGCGCAAAGCCTTGTAGAGACGATTAGGAACTCCGTGGCGATCGACTGGACCGAACGCGAAGCCGTGAAGGCGGACCTTCGGCGCAAAGTGAAACGAGTTCTGCGACGCTTAGGCTATCCACCCGACAAACAGCTGGATGCCGTCAAGTTGGTGTTGGAGCAAGCCGAACAAGTGTGTCGTGATTGGGGCGAAGCCGCATAAAGCGAAGGTGAAGAGGTATGAAAGGCGCGGCTAGTCCGATTGAAATAGAGCGATTCGTTTGGGACTATCTCGACCGAACGCGCAGTAGTGGCCTGTCTCGCCCAAACTTGATCGCCCATCTGGTGAAAAACGGCTTTCAACCAAGCGTCGAGTTCCTTTGGGGACTTGGAATTGGTCACAACGAAGGATTATGCCCGCCCGCTGTATCGGACTTTATCGTGCGTCTGTTGCGCGACCAACCGCCAAAAAGACTTCTAAATCCTTGGACAAGCGAAGGCACTTTGTTGAAACCGATTCTGGATGCGTTTCCAGATTTGGATGGCGTCGGGTTTTCAGCCAATCATCTTGGGCTTGATTGCTGTCATCTCCTCGTTCCCCAAATCGCGAGCAACGTTTTTTTCGGTTCGGTAGACGACCTCGCCAAAAATGAAACATTTGATGTGGTGACCTCGCTTTTGCCCTTCAACATGGGGCGACGGTCAGAGTTGATCTTGGGTGGTGTTGAACTCCAGGACACCGACGAACGACTTGTTCTCGCTCGCGCTTGCCAACATCTAACGGCGGATGGGGTAGGCATTTTTGTAATGGCGCCTTCATTCCTTTGGGCTCGTGGTCCAAAACGCGTAATCTCGGCGTTGGCTTCGCTCGGTTTTTATGTAGATGCGGCATTTTCGATGCCCGCCGGGACGTTCAAGCCACTGACTGGGATCGAAAGCTACGTCATCGTGATCCGACGGGGTATTCCAAGGCCAACTTTCGTCGCTGAAGCTGCCGAGGGAAAGATCAATACCGTCCTTGCGAACTACCGAAATCAATACACTCCGGACGACCCTCGTCTTGGCGTTTTTGTTGAACTCGAGCAATTTGGAGGACTGCGGCGGCTAACACTTGCCCATGAATTTCATTCTCGCGTCAAGCGCTCAAGACATCGCTTACTTCCGCTCGAGTCCACGCTTCTCGCGATAAAAACATACGATAAATCAGATTTTGTGTTTGCCGCGGAAGAAAACACTGTTCTTTTGTCCCGCAACGCACCGTTCAGGGTGCATACCGACAACGATGAGATACCTTCCAAACCGCAACATTGGTTTCACCTGGTAGTCGACCCGTCAAAAGCCGGTGTGTCTATCGTTGCAAGCTACCTAAAGAGCCCCATAGGCCAGCTCGCATTGGCTTCTGTCGCAGAGGGAAACACCGTATCGCGAATATCCCTGAAACAGCTCGGTCAAGTTCCTATTTTGTTGCCGAGCGTTCCCGACCAGGCCCAAATGCAGGAGCTCAATGACCGATTAGCAAGTGTTCTTTTGGAAGCCGAGGAAATTAAAGAAAAACTGTGGTCACCAAACGTCAACTTGAAAGCCGTAACCATAGCCCTGCAGAAATTGAATCAGGAAGACACGTTTCCTATGTGGCTGGACTCCCTGCCGTTCCCACTCGCGAGCATTCTTTGGACTTATCACACGGTTAAGAATGACCCGCTTCGTGGATATCTGATGCTTCTGTACTTCTTCGAAGCTTTGGCGCAATTTCTGACGACTATATTGCTCAGCGCCATAATTCGTGACCCTGCAGTCTTCAACGACATTTGGAATGGCCAGGGCCGCTCTATGGGCGATTTGTTCACGCTAGACGAGCCAAGTTTTGGAATGTGGAACGGGATTATTGGCAGTGTCGCCAAGCATATCCGCACAGATATTCATGAAAGCGCCGAAGGAGCGATATACTGGCAGCGGATAATGGCATGCGATGACCTCGAATTGCTACAAATCTTAGTCAGCAAAGACATGATCTCACTGCTTCTACGAGCCAACCGCAAACGCAATGGTTGGCCAGCCCACGGCAACGCTCTCGCAGCAAACATTTCGAGA
>JBFFMO010000631.1:0-3464 GCA_041554035.1 Allomicrovenator sp.
AATCGACCCCATCTTGGACGAGATATTGATGATCTTTTTGAGACTTCCGCGACGGATCGCTGGCAGGGCGGCCTGGGTCACCCGAAGTGAGCCCATCGCGTTGATCGCAAAATCTTTCATGATGCCGTCAAAATCGATCGTCTCGAATGGGCCGTTATCTTTCGAATAGTGCCCAGCGTTGTTGATCAACACGTCGACAGCTTGCCCTTCAAGGAATGCGGCAAGCTTCTGGTTGTCGGCGGGTGTGGCGACATCCATTTCGAAAAGCCGGACTTTTCCGCCAGAGCGTTCCGCGAGCTCCTGCAATTCTTTGGCAGCCGCGATCGAGCGACACGTCGCGATCACTTCGTCGCCGCGCTCAACCAATTTAGTTGTAAATTCAAGTCCAAGGCCACGATTTGCGCCGGTCACAAGGTATTTCATAAAAGCTCCTTCAAGCGGTTTAGACCGTTGAGATGCCATTCTTGGCGCCTCGATTCAAATCCGACTGGTGCAGGAGTCAGGTTTCAGGTGGTCGGGTTTCAGGCGCTGCAGGCGTTGTGACTGGTCCGCGGGCAGTCAGGTTTCAGGTGGTCGGGTTTCAGGAATCCCAACGTTGTGACCGAGAGAGTCAGGTTTCAGGTGGTCGGAGTTCAGGCGCTGAAGGCGTTGTGACTGGTCCGCGGGCAGTCAGGTTTCAGGAATCGGCAGGCATTGTGATGCGTACACGTGGCTCCAGAGAGTCAGGTTTCAGGTAGTCAGGTTTCAGGAATCGCAGCGTTATGACCGGTCCGCCGGCATTCTGCCCGCCTGCGATTGGTAAGCAGGCCCTATGGCGTGCTTGGGATCAATACCCAACCATCAGAATAGGACTTAGGGCGACGTTGAATCGTCTTTACGTACGGCTTCTCGCGCGACCGTGCCTGAGCCCACATCGAAAACCACGACTGCATGTTGTTGGCTTGGCACTTCGATGAGCACGAGCTGCTCAATCTCGGCGTCGGCCTGATTACGAACCCAGTCGACGGTGACAGCGATAATTTGATGGCTCAGCTTTCATGGGCACATTCTAAAACAAGAAGCCCCGTGTCGCACGAAAACCGCCAAAACTAATGCCCATCAACCCCGCGACACGCGGCCAGGCTGGAGCCTGGCGGACCAATCACACCCCATTTCGTTTTATCCGAAGAACAATCATGTTAGATTTCCCGGATGAAAACACCCATCATCCTCGCCGCACTACTCGCGCTCACGGCCTGCAACGCCGATGAGACCAACTTTACGTTTCCACCGATCACGCCCGAAGACGTCGTCATCGATTCGACGCCCAAGCCTTCTGAACCGGCCAGAGTCGATTTCGACCTGTCCTCGGAACTCCGAGACGTCGAAGGCAACGTGCGCGTTTACCAGATCACCTCTGCGGAGGAGTTGATCGACGGCCCGATTTCCCACGGAAAAATCGGCGATTGGGTTCTGGAAAATGATCGGATTAAATTCCTAATCGAAGGCGACGATCGAGTGATGAGCCCCTGCCCATACGGCGGGACGGTCTTGGACATTTCGTACAAAGAAGGCGAAAGCAAAAAGGATATTTTAGGCGAGGTCTGTCTATTTATTAATGCAGCCCAGACGCTGGATCCGGATGCGTTTGAGATCGTCCCCACAGAGAAAAACGCGGCGATTCTAGCAGTCACCGGCAAGTTGCAGCTTGGCGACTACATCAACATCAAAGGCACCGTCGATGATTTCATCCCCGGCCTGTCGGCACGCCTGCCCCTCAATCCCGACGACTTGCTCCCCGTCACCGTCACCGTGTTCTACATCCTGCATCCGGGCGAATTGGGTCTCAGGGTTTTGACCGTTTTACGAAACGACTCGGAAGAACAAGTCGATGCCGTGATTGCGCACCTTGTGATGTCAGGTGGGGATGGCGGGTATTTTAATCCCATGAGCGCCTCGGCTGGATTTGGAGCCGGCTCAGGCGGGTTTGCCGAAGACCCCGTCCCATTTGTCGCCTTTCGTGGAGACAAAGAAAGCTACCTATTCATGCCTGATGTCACGCCCGAGATCCCGGCCAGCGTGATTCCCTATGGTGGGTCTTCGTTGACGATTTCTGGTGTGGCAGCCGTAGCCTCGAGCATCGGCTCGATCGTGGGCACTCTGACCAATCGGAACCTCGCCGCGGCACCCGGTGTTATGCATATCGCCCCGGGCGAAACCGGCGTGGCTGGCCATCGCCAATTTGGAGGCGATGGCGCGGTATCGACGATGCTCGACGAGGCCTACCCCATTATGGGCATCGAAACCGGCGCGCTCGAAGGTCAGGTCCTGGACGGCGCCGAGCCCGCGGCACAGGTCCGCGTATCGGCTGTTTTGGTCGGTGCAAATGGAGCTCGTCGCACGATGAGCCAGGCCATCACCGACGCTCAAGGAAATTACCGCATGACCGTCCCAGTGGGCTCCTACGAGCTTCTGGCGCGGCGCGGCAATCAAGTGGCGGACATAGGCGCAGACGACTTTGTGGTCGCCGACGGAACGTCTGTCGTCGACCCCATGACCTTAAGCAAGGTCGCCAAGTTGACCGTCAACATCCGAGAACCTTCGGGTCAGGCCGTGCCCGGGCGTGTCACTGTGATTTGTGACGGAGCCTGCAATAGCGCCCCCACAAACCTCGAGACCGACATCAGCACCAATAAATTGCCAAGCGGTTGGCAATCGGTGACCTGGGCCGGCGTGGACGGACTGGTCGAACTTGAACTGCCCGCCGGCGATTATAAAGTCTACGTGACGCGCGGATTCGAATGGTCGACCTGGCCCTACGATGCGATGCCATCCAACGGTTATCAGCTGAGCGTCGCCGACGACGACTCGGTCACACTCGATGCCGAAATCGCACATGTCGTGAACACCGACTCCGCCCTCTCCGGGGATTTCCACGTCCATGCCCTACCCTCGCCGGACAGCCCGGTTCCTCAAGAAACGCGAGTTTTGAACTTCTTGGGCGAAGGCGTCGACGTGATCGTAAGCACCGACCACGACATCATCGCTGATTACGCGCCAACCATCGAGTCCATCGGCGCCAGCACCTATATCGCCAGCCTGATTGGGGCCGAAATCACGACAGGAAATACCGGCCATTTTAATGCGTTCCCATTACAGCGCGACACAACCCAACGACGAGGAGGAAACCTGGATTGGAGCCGCGGGCCATTGAATGACATGGAGCCCGTCGATGTTTTCAGATGGGCGGCCGACCAACCGGGAACGCAGGTTGTTCAACTAAATCACCCCTCCGGCATGGGATTAATTAATAATATTAAGGCCGATGTTCTACGCGGGCTTTCATTTAAAGACCGCTCGCAACTACGCATGGACGCTCGCGACCCCGATCCTGTGACCGGCGACACCGGCATTTGGAGCGATGAATTTACGGCCATGGAAATCATGACCGGTTCGGGCCTGAGCCGTTTTTATTCGGTGGGCCG
>JBFFMO010000632.1:0-3464 GCA_041554035.1 Allomicrovenator sp.
AAAAACGCACTGACAGAAGCACAGATTTTGCTGCTCGAACGATGGTTCGACGGTGATGCGACTGGTGGGGAGGCCCGCGAGGCGACCACACTTGTCGCTTCTTCTGCGTCGGCTCGCGAGTTTCATGAGGCCCTCAAAGAAATTCGACTCGCCACCGAGGTGGCTGAAAACGAAGCGTGGTCCAAGGCCACTCCGCCGACCGCAGCATCCATTTTGACGGCTTGCCAGGCCGCCCCAAGCAACGAATCCAAGTCGATCAGCGAACTCGCCCCCATGTTGGAGCGGTTTTTTGACGGCGAATGTGACGACCTTGAGGCCGAGTTTGTGGCCGAACTTCTGGACGCTCGCGAAGACGTCGCAGCCTATATCGTCAGCCTCGATGAACTTCGAGGAGGCGTTGTCGCATCGCTCAAGGAGCTCGACGACCGTGTGCCGATGGAAGGATTCTGGGATTCGATTGAAGCTCGGCTGGAAGACCAATCCTTTTGCATCGAAGAACACGCGATGTTGGTTCAACGTTTCCATGATGGTGCCGTGACCGACACTGAGCGCGCTCAGGTTCAGGGTTGGAAGAGCCAGCAGGTCGCCGAGAGTCTTGAGGCACTTCAGGAATTGAACCTTGCGGTCAACGCCGCAATGGACGAAGCCAGCGAAGGCGTGCATTTCTCGAGCATCTGGGGAGCCGTTGAGGCGACGATGGATGCAGACCTTGAATCACAGGGCGAGAATATCGTCGCTCTTGGTCGGGTCAAACGCGACAAAGCCGAACGTCGCGGCGGATTTTCGAAACAATCGCTTGGAGCCATCGCAGCGCTTTTGGCTGCGGTCCTCGTGGGCGGCATTTTTGGCCAGCAACTCATTGGACCTGATCAGGTGATTGTCGAGAAGACCATCGTGATCGTCGACAGCGTCGAGTACGCGGCTGGGGCGTCGGTCATGGTTGACACGCCTTTCCGACAAGCCTCTGCGATCTCGAACGCAGATTCTGATTCTGAATCTGAGGAGCCCACGGTGATTTGGATCTTGGATGAGGGAGACGGAACGCTTGACGAGCCAACCGACGACAACGCTCCGAGCGCTGAAGAGAAGAAAGAAAAGAAACCAATCGGTCAACCGATCTAAACGGTCGATTGCGCCCGAGGTAAGATCATGCGGATGATACTCAACATAATGCTGACCCTGATGATGGTGACGGGACTGACAATCGCTGCTCCAGCGATGGCTCAAGCCGAAGAAATCACGGTTCAGGTACGATCCATCTCGGCGAGCAATGGTCAGGGCTTTGATCCAAAGCTAGAGGATTTGCGAAGCAAACTTGAGAAGGCTTTTAAGGGCTATACCAAGTTCCAAATGATCGGTGACACCACTTTCCCTGTCGCCGAAGGCGAAAAGAAGACGATTCGATTGCCCAACGGCGCCTCGATGAGCGTCACCTTTCACGGCCTTGCTGGTAAATTCATCAAGCTTGGCCTGGGAATCGCCGGCAAACTCAACACCACGTTGAGGGCGTCTTCAGGAAGCACGTTCTTCCAGGCTGGTCTGGAATACCAAGATGGCATCCTCATTCTCGCCATCACCGTCCATTAAAATCTCATGGCGCTTGCTCCGCGTTGAACCTCTTGCCATCATCCACACCATGTTTTTGCGTGTGGCCATGGCTTTTGCCGCTCTGACGATGCTTGGGTGTTCGACTTACGAAGACGAACACACGGGACGTTACGTAGAGGTGCTCGACGCCGACCGCGAGGCCTGTTTTGAAAGCCGCCTCTGCAACGTCGTGATGATCGACTTCTTTCGATTTGGTGAGTTCTCACAAGCCATCGTTCGCGAGTTTGACCGCGGTCTTAGAAACACTGTCGATACCCCCTTTGTCGAAGAGTCACGCTGCGCTTGGACCCGTGCCGACCGCTTTGGAACGACGGGCAAATTTAACCTTCAAGTTCGCCAGCAATCCAACGACTCCACGATTTTGCGGGGATCGGTGGCCGACGATTCTTCGGAATTGAACGTCGAGTTTCTTTCCGACGGCGATTCCGCAGCCTTGCGTGCCGTTCGACTCGCTTTCGATGTGGATTCACCGCGCGCGGAGTGCAATTCAACGTCTGATTTCATCGTGACGGCAGAGACTGACGGAACGATGCCCGCCGGCGCGCATGTCATCCAAAATCCGGTATTTGTGATCGTTTGGCTGGGCTTGGAACGCTACGAAAGCCCCGGTGGCGTAGTCTATCTGCCCACTCAAGGCGCCCCGACCTGGTGGAGGCTTCCCACTTCGATGGTGCTTAAGGAAGGCACAGCCTTGGCCGGGTACATCAACGGCATTCAGGTACCTCCCCCCGACGCGAAATTCCTGTCGGCAAGCGGTGAGACCGAGTTTGGACTTGCCCATCTGGTCGTGGTTGACGACGAACCGGAAGACAGTGGCCGCTTTTCGTGGTCCTTGGCCGATGAGCCCATCGTGGCCACCACCACACTCCTGGGGCTGCCCGCTTCGTCGGAGTGGCAACTTTCTAGACCCTCCACCGGCAAGGCCCTCTTTTTTGTCAAAGACAGCCTCTTAGACCTCGACCCGGCCATCCGCGAGAGAATCGTGAATTTGGAGGGTTATGAATGGGTGGAACAACATTTTTACATGGTCGATTACATCGCCGACGGCGAGGAAATCATCGAGTTGAAGCTCCCAGAGCGTCGCATCGGAGAACGCCCTCGCATGGTCACGACCGACCGTTTTTTGGAGTCCAAACGGATCGAGCTGCCAAGGCTCTTTCCGTACAACACGCAATGATGGGGTACTCCTACCCCATAATGATTGGATCTGGATGAAAGCTAGACCAAGTGTAAAAGGTCAGCCAAAGTCGTTGAAATCACCCCAAGCCACGTGGTCACGTGAGATAAGGGTGGTCGAATCGGTTGGTAAGGATCTTGCGTTGTAGTTTGAGGCAGTTGAAATAGATGTCCTGAGGCATCTGGAGTGTGAAGATGAATTGGCGAAGCAGGTTGACCCTAATATTGACGATGAGTTCCCTCGCGGGCTGCTCGGCCTCTGAAGCCGATCTTGCGAGTGCTGAGGGGAATAACGTCGAGCAGAAGGTAGACTTAGCCCAGTCCAGACTTTTTGTGCGTGACCTCGAGGGCGCGCGGCGGCTCTACGAGGAACGACTCATCGACGACAGCTCGGCCCCTGCTGCGGCAGCGGGCAAAGCGGTTACCGACGTTCTTTTGTTGCCCTATTCGGATTCGTTCTCTGCTCTTCTGCGCGATGCTCTGGGCGCAAATCAGGCGCTTGATGCCAAGCGCGACGTGATTTACGGCGACGGTGGATACCTTTACCTCCTGGCTCGCGGTGTGCCGTTCGAAGATGGAGAGAGCTTCCCCGGTATCGCGACTCTTCTCGAGAATGACCTTCCGTGGACGACCCGGGAAATGACCTCATTGCCCGATTTTGTCGCCGAAAGAACCGAAAG
>JBFFMO010000633.1:0-3464 GCA_041554035.1 Allomicrovenator sp.
GACCTGAGCATCGGATACACCCCGTACTGCTCGAAACGATCCAGGGCCGCGTCGGCGGTGCCTTCTTGACCACGAATCAAAGCTGAGCCGGAAATGACGGATCCGGGCTTGGCGACTCGGAGCCACTCGGCAACGACCTTTTGGCGTTCTAAGAAGGTGTGCAGGCCATTCACGCTTTGCACCCCGTCCACACTGTTATCTCGAAGCGGCAGCCGACTCAGGTCAGCACGGATGAGCAGAAAGGGCACTCCATGGTCCTCCAGCCTCGCCTTGGCCTTGCGCAGCATCTTCCACGACGAGTCCACGCCCAAGACGGCGACGTCATGATACGGCGCCAGGACCTTGTCGATAACAATACCGGTGGCGATAGGAGCCTTGAGCAAAACCCCGCCATTCGCCCGACCGACAGCGCGGTTTTCCTGATCGATATAACGAAGGGGGGAACAGTGCCAAATGCCCACACTCATCACCGGGGCGACGACGTCGTACACACCCGCAATCAAGTCGAAGAGTGTTTCAGTTCGGTATTGCCCGGGCTGAACGGAGCGTTGCTGAGACATCATGTCAATGATGCCGTCCACGATGGGAAATCGGGAATCACACGACTCACACTTAAGCTCGGGCCGTCTTCCGGCCCCCAGATTAAGTTCGTGTCCGCCGCACGTGGGGCAGGCAAGTAACTCAAGAAATCGGCGTGAAATCATGGTGTGGCACAGTTGCTGGAGAGGATCTCGTTGAGCTCTGCTTTGCGTCGTTCGTCGATGGCCCCTCGCAACGCCAGCAGTTGCTTCACTGCATTGCAACGATAGGGTGCGACCTGAATCACCTTGTTCAGGTAACGGGCTGCAGCTGCCGAATCCGGATTGCGTCGTTTCAGATAGTAGTCTGCAAACACTTCGTTGAGTTCTGGGTCATCTGAATCGCCATCGTCTCGGCCTGTCTCAAGGCTCGCGATGACACGCGGATGATCCCAACCGTAGCGCGCGGCGAAGGTCATCGCCCATTCGGCGTAAAGTGTCGAGAATCGAGCCCGAGCGCCGGTCTGGGCTTTGAAATCCCGCAATGCCTTGGGGAAATTCTCGAACGCGTCATCATAGCGGCCCTGACGTCGGCGCAATTCGCCCAAATACAACCAGCCCCAGCCACTCCATGAAGGATGCACCAAGGTGTCCAAGAGCAGCGGACCGGCTTCGTCGTAACGTTCGAGCCGAGCCAGCGTCACCCCAAAGAACACCGTCGCTTCGCCATCACCTTGCGGCATCGATTGGGCATTTTGTAGATACGCAGCGGCCTTGGCGTACTCGGCACGCTGGAAAGCCAATCGTCCCTCAAGAAGATTCAGTTCGAAAGTGGCCAGGTCTTTTCCTAACCAACGGTTGATTTCAGATTGAGCTGCATCAAGATCATGAGATTCCAACGCGATTCGCGCGCGCTCTAAGCCAAAACGGATATCTTCAGGCCGTTGTTTTGCACCTGCCTCGATGATCTCTCTCGCCTCTTTGTACTGTCCCTGGAGGCGGCGTAGCCGGGCCATCAGGAGCGCTCCGGTGGCAAACGTGGGGTTGACCTTTCGACCTTCCAAACACGCCTTTTCAGCGCTCGAACCGTTTCTCTCGAGCAGATAAACTTCACAGAGAAGAAATTGAAGGCGTTCATCGCTGGCATCAGCCTTCAAGGCTGTCTTGACCGCAGAGACCGCTTCCTTTTCCTTGGCGGCGCGAACATCACGGGAATCTGCGGCCTTCATGGCGGCAATCGCGTAAACGGCCTGACCAAGAAGAGCCCTGGACGAATCGGGGTGCGCTTCGACGACTTTCTTGATGTCGTAACCTGCCTCTTCACTTTTCAGCGTGCCAGCAACGTAGAGCATCGCCAACTCCGCGGCCTTGGCCGTGGAGTCTTGAGCTTGGGCACTCTTGAACGCCGCTGCAGCTTCTACTGGACGTTGGAGGTCCATATAACCCATACCCAACCACCAGTCGCGACCAGGAGTTCCGGGTGGGATCATCAAAAGACGCTGAATGGCCGACTCGACCTGCGAGATCCGCAACAGGTACCGGGCCTCTATGATCTGAAGTGCCGGCCCTTTCGCGCCAGCCTTGGCCGCCTTATCCAGGTAGTCCTTGACCTCGTCGAAACGTGCCTCGCCCAGATAGTATTCAAGCAAAGGAAGATAGAGGTCCCACCGATTCGACAGCGTCCGCAACGCATCCCGATAGCCGTCTTCGGCACGCTCACGGTCGCCGGTTCGCGCCATGACATCGGCCAGGGAAATACTGGCTCGTGCAGCGTCCATCACCGACGCGTCGTCGCGAACATCACCGTCAAGCGCTTCCATCAGGATTTTTTGCGCCTCTTTATTCTCGGCTTCGTTTTCGTCCAGTAGCGCAGCGAGTGCCACACGGGCACGAACATGCGTCGGGTTCGCGGCGATGATTTTTCGCAGGGCAGGGATGGCTTTTCGATCCCCAAGCGTCGAATCCACCAACAGGGGCAGATACGCCTGACGAACCGTGGGCGTCTCAATTGCACGCATCGAGAGCACGGCCTTCGTGGCCCCTTCAACATCATCGGCCGCCAAATGGGCTAAGACGTCGACGTCTTCGAGATACGGATTGCCTGGGAATTGTTTTCGGCCACTTGATGACAACTTAAGCGCTTGGACCACATCACCTTTGCGCAACGACTCCAGAACACGCGCAGCGATGGTGGCTGGTTCTTTGGGTGGCGCAAGAGCAATACGTTGGTCGACACTTGGCGTCAGAGTCTCACCAAATTCGTAATCCAAAACTGCCGCGACAAACGCCTCTTCTGAAGCGGCACGTTTGCGCAATTTGGGTCCCCGAGCGCCCGGAAGAGAAAATCCGAGAAACCCACTCGAGGTGGTCGCCTGATGCAATTCGTCCAGGGCCTTAACGTATCCCTCGTACGTGTCCGAATTTTGAGAAGTGAGTGCAGAATCCATGTGCGATTGCGTGTTCGACGAGTCGGACGCGCCTGAGGCACCCAACGCTCCAACAAGCCCCAAAATCACAACTGCGAGACCGACCACAACAAAGACGGTTCGATTGCGCACGGCTGGCGCAGAATTGGTTGGGTGGTTGGATTGTGGCAACGCCGACAACTTTCCAAATCCCTGTTGCGCAGCCGGCAGGGGCTGTGGGGCCGGTGCCGCTTGCGGAGCCGATAAGCGTTCTGGTGTAGACTGGATTGGCGCGCTCGCAGCGGGCTGGGGCGCAACGTCCTGATGCACGGATCGTTTTGAAGAATAGACGACCTCGGGCTCAGCCGATTGATCCGGCAACTGGAGTTCGCCAGGAAGCGCAACAGACCATTCGTCAGCCCCCGCAGAACGAAGCTGGGGTGGTGCTTCGTGATCCCGGCGCAACGAATCCTCGTCGAAAAACGGCTCAGCCGGCGCATCCCACGAGGGCAAATCATCCATGTCGGCCGGTGCGGATGGA
>JBFFMO010000634.1:0-3462 GCA_041554035.1 Allomicrovenator sp.
CGTTTTATCGAATTCCACACCTACAGGTTTCGGGCGCATTCGATGTTTGACCCGGAGCTTTACCGCGACAAAGCCGAGGTCGAACACTGGAAGGAGCGCTGCCCCATCACAAGCTTTACGCGGAAGCTGAAGGTCGCAGATTTGTTGACCGATGCTGAATACGAGGAACTCGCCAAGTTGGCGGAGGACGAAATAGAACACGCCGTCGCCTTCGCCGAAGCCGCGCCGTGGGAGGATGTCGAAGACCTCTATCGTTTTGTTCATAGCGAAGTCCAAGATGGAGGTTCGAAATGAGCACTCAAAATACTTCAGAAAAAATCACTTATCGAGAAGCCATGCGCCGCGCGATGCATGAAGCGCTGACTCAGGATCCACGCGTGTTTTTGATGGGCGAAGACGTTGGAAAATACGGCGGATCATTCGCAGTTTCCAAAGGGTTCATCGAGGAGTTTGGCCCAGAAAGAATCCGCGACACCCCACTTTCTGAGAGCGGATTTGTGGGCACAGGAATTGGCGCTGCGATAGGCGGCATGCGCCCCATCGTGGAGGTCATGACGGTCAACTTCAGCATGTTGGCTTTGGACCAAATCGTAAACACCGCCTCGACCTTTCATCATATCTCGGGTGGGCAAATCAATGTCCCGATTGTGATTCGAATGACGACAGGCGCTGGGCGACAATTGGCGGCCCAACATTCGTTGAGCCTTGATGCTTGGTACGCCCACGTTCCGGGGCTCACCGTCTTGGCACCTGCGACGATCGAAGATGCACGAGGCATGCTCGCGACAGCCTTGGCCGACCCCGACCCGGTCATCATCTTTGAACACGGTGGACTCTATAATATGGAAGGCGAGCTTCCGGCAGGTGCCGGGGCTGTGGATATCTCCAAAGCGGCGATTCTTCGCGAAGGGACCGACATCAGCCTTATCACCTACGGCATTGAGGTCTTTGCTTGCCTTAAGGCCGCAGAGATTCTGGCCGAAGAAGGCATCAGCTCCGAAGTCGTAGACTTACGGGTTTTGCGCCCCTTGGACTTCGAGACCTTCCTGAATTCGGTGCGAAAAACCCATCGTGCGCTGATCGTCGAAGAAGACTGGAAGACCTGCGGCATCGGTGCGGAAATCGGCATGCGGCTTGCGGAAGAGGCGTTTTTTGATCTGGACGCACCCTTGAAGAGAATCGCCCGAAAAGAAGTCCCCATGCCCTATTCCAAACACATGGAGCAAGCCGCGTTGCCACAGGTTGAAGACATCGTGGAAGCCGCCCGTAGCCTGGTGAAACCCCATGGTTGATTTCAAAATGCCGTCATTGGGCGCAGATATGGTCGAAGGCACGCTCTCGGCTTGGGTCGTCAAGGTTGGGGACCACGTCAAACGCGGGGACCTGATTTGCGAAGTCGAGACCAATAAAGGCTCGATTGACGTCGAAGTGTGGAATGACGGCGTCATCACCGAGCTCTTGGTCGAGCCCGGAACAAAGGTCCCGGTGGGCCAAACGATTGCGACTCTGGCGGAAGGCGAAGCCGCCCCCACAATTGAGCCGTCACCTACACCGAAACCTGCTCCAAGTCCGATCCCTCCCGAAGCGACCACGCACGCCCCGGAACCGCCAGTGCCGCGCACGCCTCAGCCCGTGCCCACGCCGAGTGTGGCCTCCCCCGCACCAGCCGGAGGCCGCGTCACCTCATCGCCTGCGGCCCGTCGGCGAGCGGCAGAACTCGGAATCCATCTGGAGTCGATCCACGGCACCGGAGTCGACGGCGCGGTCACATTGGACGACGTGAACGCTCACACGGCCACCCCCGAGGCGCACCGTCGTGTGTCGCCTGTGGCCAGGAAAATCGCCGCCGAACATGGGCTGGATCTCGAAACAATCGAGGGACACGGGGCCCATGGCGCCGTTGTGCAAGCCGATGTGGAAGCAGCCATTCAGGCTCCAAAACCAGACCCAAACGCCAAAATGCGAGAAGCCATCGCTGCCGCCATGGCCAAGTCGAAACGCGAGATTCCTCATTATTATCTGCAGGAATCCATCTCGATGGAAAACGCCCTGAAATGGCTTGAAAAGTTCAACGCCGAGCGCTCGGCAACCCAACGGATTCTACCCGCGGTGCTGCTGATCAAGGCAGTGTCGATCGCAGCGAAGGATTTCCCGCAGATGAACGGATTTTTTGTGAATGGCGCCCATCAGCCGAGTCCAGCCATCCACACCGGTTTTGTGATTTCTTTGCGGACGGGCGGATTGGTGGCCCCAGCCATTCACGACGCCGAAACCAAGGATTTACCGACCTTGATGTCCGACCTGCGCGACTTGGTGGCGCGTTCGCGCACTGGGAAATTGCGGGCCTCGGAAGTCACGGATTCGACGCTAACCATCACAAGTCTTGGAGACCTCGGCGTCGAAACCGTTTTTGGCATCATCTACCCACCGCAGGTCGCCATCGTTGGCTTTGGACAAGTCAGTGACCGGGTTGTCGCCGACCACGGCATGGTAGGCATTCGACCAATGATGACCGCAACTTTATCGGGCGACCACCGCGTCAGCGACGGCATCACCGGCGCTAAATTCCTAAATAGAATCAAAGAACTTCTGCAAACACCGGAGAACCTATGACCCCCCAAGAAACACGCGCCGCCCTGGAAGAAATCATCATGGATGTCGCCCCGGACGCCGACGTTCATGCGGTGGGGGACACCGCAAATTTCCGAGAAGTCTTGGGACTCGACTCGATGGATTTCCTGACGATTGTGGAACGCATCGCCGAAAACATGGGCGTGGAGATTCCGGAGGCGGATTATGCCAAAGTCGAGACCCTCGTGGGTCTTACCGACTTTGTGGTCGCGCACCGCTAACCCAAGAAGGCTTCACTACTCATCGTCTTCCCCAATCGCTCGTATCATCCGATCCACGCGTGCCAATGAATAAGCTCGCAGGGCAACACCTGCACCGATCAAACCCGCAAATGGAAAGGGAATGAGACAAATAACCATCCCCGCGCCACCCATCCACTTCTTTCGTTTGGCCCCATAAATGAGCGCGTAGGTCCCGGCGATGACCGCCACAATAAAAGCAACGATGCCCACGTTCCCTCCAAATAATATGCCGCTATAATCGAATCACAGGCTTTCCAAACTACCTCGGGGCCACCTCGACGTCGAAGGAAAAGACTCCCAATTGAACATCACCTGAACTATGTTGGAGCCTTCAACTAGCCCGGAACGACGTGCCATCATCATCACAAATTATCGATGCTCCTCAAATTGGGGACCGCTATTTTTTCCCGATGAAGTCCAGGGTGCCCAATCCCCTTTACGTCCCAATTGATGCAGGTCGCCTATCCTGCTGGCGCTCCGACCCAGACGAAAACCGACCCGTACTGGTGCATTTCCATGGCAACGGCGAGCTGGTCACAGACTGGATCGACTCCCCGCTGGTGACGGCGATTAGGAATGCCGGCTGGGA
>JBFFMO010000635.1:0-3459 GCA_041554035.1 Allomicrovenator sp.
ATGAAGGCGTCCGTGGCGTTGGCGCAGGCAAAGAGCGCAATGGGAAGCAGCGCCCGTTTCAAGCCGGGGGTTAGCGGCTCGGACGCCTGACGCTGCGCCGGCAGTGTTCGCGGCGGTTCTTGAATAAGTGCGAGGGCAATCATCGCAAAAAAGCCGGGAATCGCGGCCCATAAAAAGACCTCTCGCATCTGCTCGGCGTTCGCATCATGGGCCGTCGTAACACCCATCCACCACAGCAAACCGGCCCCCAGCAAGGTTCCAAGCGCCGCACCTGCATGGTCCATCGCCCGGTGAAAACCAAACGCCCGGGCTCCCATCGACGAATCAGTGGCCTCGGCAATCAACGCGTCACGTGGAGTGGTCCGAACCCCTTTGCCGATGCGGTCTCCAACGCGAACCAAAAGCACATGCCAGGGCGCGGCAGCAAACGCGACAAGCGGGCGAATCACCGTCGACAACCCGTAACCAAAGAGCACAAAGGGCTTGAGCTTTTCGCGGCGGTCCGAGACCAAACCCGTCACATATTTAAGGACGTTCGCGACCAGGTCCGCCGCCCCTTCGATCAAGCCGATGAACACGTTCGACGCGCCCAGTGCGGTCAAGAAAGCCGGCAGGAGCGGAAAAATGGCTTCGCTGGAAATGTCCGTGAACAGGCTCACATAACCAAGCCCCACCACTGATTTGGGAAGCCGTTTTTTGTCGACTTCTGCCGGCTCAAAATCGGGGGATGCCATAATTTCCAAACGCCAAAGAGCGCCTCAATCAGAAGGCCACGTCCCCATTTATTGGGGTATTTCTGATGCCGATGACAAGCAAGAATCGGCCTTGCGCATATTGTGCGCGGCGCTGAATGAGTGCGTTATTATTTCGCAAAACGAAAACCCACGGGGCTTTTACACTTTCGCCACAAAGCGCACCTGAACCAGATCCTGTGCCGATTATCTCACGATTTCACAAAACGAAATGTGCTGGCACGCGCCGTGAAATAGAAGACGGCAATCACGATTCTTACAGGTGGGCCCCATGAACTATCCAAGACTCCACAAAGTGCCAAAAGACGGCGTTCAGCCAAATCTCAAGAACTATGAAAAAGCGCGCGAGGAATTCCAATGGTCCTCCGCTCGGGCTCAGCTCGACGGACTTCCAGATGGGGGCTTGAATATCGCCCACGAGTGTGTGACCCGACACGCCAAATCGGACCGTGCCCATCATGTGGCTCTGCGCTGGCTGGGCAGCGATGGCACCACGCAAGATTTCACCTACGCCAAGTTAAATGAGCTCACCAATCGTTTTGCCAATGGTCTTAAACGACTGGGCGTTCAAAAAGGTGAGACCCTCTTTTCTTTGCTGGGACGCGTGCCACCTCTTTATGTGGGCATGTTGGGCGCACTGAAAACCGGGGCGGTATTTTCACCTCTGTTTTCGGCATTCGGGCCGCAGCCCATCCTGCAGCGTATGAGTTCTGGTTCCGCCAAAGTGCTTCTGACGACGACAAAGTTCTACACTGACAAGGTCGCGGATCTGCGCCAGGAGTTGCCCAGCCTGACTCATGTCATCGTCGTTAAGGACTCGCCGGACGATGTCCTGCCCTACGGCACACTGGATTTTTGGGAATTGGTGGGCGACTCCAGCCCCGACTTTCAGGTCGAAACTACTCAGCCCGAAGACCTCGCGCTTTTGCACTTCACGAGCGGCACGACCGGGATGCCCAAAGGTGCGATGCACGTGCACCAAGCCATCGTTGCGCACCATATTACGGGGCAATTCGCACTCGACCTGCATCCCGAGGATATCTTCTGGTGTACGGCGGACCCCGGCTGGGTCACGGGAACTTCGTACGGCATCATTTCCCCGCTTTCGAACGGGGTCACGATGCTGGTCGACCAGGGGGAATTCAACGCCGAGCGATGGTATCAGACCCTTCAGAGCCAGAAAGTCACCGTTTGGTACACGGCGCCAACGGCGATTCGGATGCTCATGAAATCGGGCGCAGAGGTGCCCAAGAAATTCGACCTGAGCCGACTTCGTTTTGTCGCGAGTGTGGGCGAACCGTTGAACCCAGAGGCCGTCGTTTGGGGAGGTGAAGTCCTTGGTTTGCCTTTCCACGACAATTGGTGGCAGACCGAAACCGGCGGCATCATGATTGCCAACTACGCCTCGATGGACATCAAGCCTGGCTCGATGGGAAAACCACTTCCGGGCATTTCGGCGGGTCTTATCGAACGGCTGCCAGACGGTGAGATGCGTGTCATCGAAGAGGCCAACAAAGAAGGCGAGCTTGCGCTTATTGCAGGCTGGCCCTCGATGTTTCGTGGGTATTTAAATCGTGAAGAAAAATACAAAAAGTCGTTTTTTGGGGACTGGTACCTGACCGGCGACGTCGCCTACCGCGATGAAGACGGCTACTTCTTTTTCGTGGGACGAGCCGACGACCTCATTAAATCATCGGGCCACCTGATTGGCCCGTTTGAAGTCGAGAGCGCCCTGATTGAACATCCGGCGATTGCTCAGGCCGGCGTGATCGGGAAACCGCATCCTGTAGCCGGCGAAATCGTAAAAGCATTTGTCGAGTTGAACCCCGGCTTTGAGGCCAGCCCGGAACTGCGCCGAGAAATCATGGCATTTGCCCGCAATCGACTTGGCTCGGCCGTGGCTCCGCGTGAGATTGATATCGTTGACGAATTGCCACGCACACGAAGCGGAAAAATCATGCGACGGCTGCTCAAAGCCCGCGAACTTGGCCTGCCTGAAGGCGATGTCTCCACACTGGAAGGAAAAAGCGAATGAGTGAACTTTCAAGGGAAAAAGCCCATCACCTCTTACATCAAATGTTGCGCATCAGGCGCATGGAAGAACGGTGTGCGGACCTTTACACCCAATCCAAAATCCGTGGATTTCTTCATTTGTATATCGGTGAGGAAGCCATCGCTACGGGTGTCATGGACTGCCTAAAACCTGATGACGCGATTTTGGGGACCTACCGGGAACACGGCCATACGTTGGTCAAAGGCGTGAGTGCCGACCTGATTATGGCTGAAATGTTCGGCAAGGTTTCGGGCTGTTCCAGAGGACGCGGAGGCTCCATGCACTTGTTCTCCGCCGAACACCGAGTTTATGGCGGACACGCCATCGTCGGTGCTGGAATGCCCATGGCCGTGGGTCTGGCGCTCGCCGAAAAAATGCAGGGTCGCGACCGTGTGACCGTTTGTTTTTTTGGTGAAGGAGCCGTTGCTGAGGGCGAGTTTCATGAATCGATGAATCTGGCCGCGCTTTGGAAATTGCCGGTTTTATTTTGCTGCGAAAATAATCAATACGCGATGGGGACGGCCCTCGACCGTTCCGAATCCCAGCAAGATATCCACCTAAAAGCTGCCAGCTATAATATCCAATCGACTCAGGTCGATGGGATGGATGTCCTGGCCGTTCGCGAGGCCGCAGACCAGGCGGTTCAGGCGATAC
>JBFFMO010000636.1:0-3455 GCA_041554035.1 Allomicrovenator sp.
CCTCAGGCTCCGCTGCGAGCACCATCGAAGGCCGTTGAAAACCGGTGCCGCCATCGTACCATTTCTTGAGAAGGTCCAACGTCGCGGTGTCTGCGTGATGGCCATCTTCGACAAAAAACACGATGCGATCAGGTTGCATCATGACGATCATGTCCTCCAACGATTCACGAATCCAATCGCTATCGCTGGTGTCATCATTTACGGGCGAAGAGCCCAGCCACTCCGCAAGACGGGTCAACAGCGTGACGTTGGGCCGCACGCGTTCGCCGATCGCCAACCCACGGCCTTCGGCCAGGTCGGTCATCGCGCCGACCATGGCAAGCGCCAACTCAAAGCGCATCATGTTGGGATGGCATGAAAGGTCGACCACCACGAGCCCGGCGAGTTTGACCGCCGCAGCGACCTCGTGCAGGAGCCGAGATTTTCCGATGCGTTTTTTACCTCGAACCATACGCAAGCGGCCGCGTGTTTCAATCGCGAGGGAATCCACGACCCGGTCACATGTCGCCGTTTCTTGCTGCAGGATGCCGCGCTCAAAATACCCGCGAAGAACGGGCGGAGCGGCGATATCCAGGTTATTTGCGAGTTGTCCGGTCGTGACCCACTCAAATGCCCCCGAATCCGCTGCCAGCGCCTGCAGGGCTTCGCCCGCGTCCATATAGACGAGGTCAGCGACCTGGCGCAGGAGCACCATCGTGAAACGGCTCAAGTTCAACGGCACAGCCGGATTGAGGCGATGTGGGTCCGGCGGCCGGAAATCTTCTTCATTGGTGGGCGGATCTTCTTTGGTGCGGGGCCCAAATGGCAAAACGCCGCACATGCCGTAATAGAGCGTGACGCCTAGGCTGTAGAGATCGGACTGAAACTCGCCCTTCTCTCCCCGGATGATCTCAGGAGCCATGTACGAACGCGTGCCGCCACGAAGCGTGTCCTTCTTAGGATCGGCGCTTGAGAGTCCAAAATCCACGAGTTTCGCCATGGGCCGTGCGCTGGCGTCGTCTAGCCAAAGCAGCATCACGTTCGCAGGCTTGATGTCGCGATGAATCATGCCCATGCCGTGCAGGTAGCTCAGGCCATGGAGCAATTGCAGCGTGATGTCGATCATCCCCTCAGGCTGAATCAGCGCACGAGCATCCTGCATTGAGAATCCATCGATGTACTCTTCTGCAAGAAACACCCCACCATCAGGCAGCGAGCCGTAGTCGTAAACCCGGACCAAATTTGGGTGGTCGAGCTTTGAAAGGATCTCGAATTCCCGCTTGAGCATCTTGCCCTGAACGGTCGCAAATGCCTCCGCCGAGAGCACCTTGACGGCCACTTGCCTGCCGGGAACCTCAACATCTTCGCAAAGATAAACGGCGCCGCCGGCTCCTCGGCCGAGCGGCTTATCGTACGCGTATCTGCCGGCAAAAATTTTGCGTCGGTCACCTTTCAAACTTCGCTCCTGAGGTCGGTTTTTTTACTCAAAAACACTAGCCCATAAGGCGTCCAACCCGCAATGCGCAAGGGTTGCCACACCACGCCAACTCGTTCTACAAGCCAATCGTCAAACACGGAGATTCCATGCGCGCACTTATTCTGGCCGGCGGATCCGGCACTCGGTTCTGGCCGCTGAGCCGGGCGGCTCAACCCAAACAACTGGTCTCGCTTTGGGGTGGAAAACCGATGATCCGCCACACCATCGAACGTGTCCTGCCTTGGGGCGAAGATAACGTTTTTGTCGTCTCGGGGATGGCCCTGAAGGACGCAACGATCAAGGCCGCCGGGTTGCCAGAATCACAGTTCGTGCTCGAACCGGCGGCTCGAAACACGTGTGCTGCGATCGCGTTGGGATGTTTGAAGCTCAATCCATCCGATGTCGTAGCGGTCATGCCCTCCGACCATTTTGTCCGCGATGTTGCGAAGTTTCGGAGCTTGCTCGGATTTGCAGAGAAGCTGGCTGAAAATGGATCGATCGTCACGCTGGGAATCGAGCCGACGCGGCCAGAAACGGGTTTTGGTTATATCCAAGCGGGGCAAACGCTGACGTCGGAAGGCTCGTCGGGCGAAGTCGCCAACGAAGTGAACGCGTTTGTCGAAAAACCCAACCACGACAAGGCGCTGGAGTACCTCGCCGACGGCGGCTACTTCTGGAATGCGGGCATCTTTGTGTTCCGCGTGGACACGTTTTTTGCAGAACTCGCCAGGCAAAAGCCCGAGATGGCCGCAAGCTTTGACCGCATGCGCAAAGACCCATCGCTTATTGCGACCGAATTTCCGAAGGTCGAAAAAATCTCGGTCGACTACGCTGTGATGGAGCGAGCCGAGCGCATGGCTGTCGTCCCGGCAAATTTTGGATGGTCAGACGTGGGGCATTGGGCTGCACTCGATGAGGTGTCGACGGTCGATTCGAATCACAACATCGTGACTGGCGAAGTTCACCTTTTTGAGACCAGCGGATCCGTCGTGTACGCGGCTCAACCCAACAAGGTCGTCACCGTGCTGGGAATGAAGGATGTCGTCATTGCCGACACACCCGATGCGTTATTGGTGATTCCTCGAAGTCGAGCACAGGACGTCAAGACCATCGTTGAGGCGTTGCAGCGCGAGGGACTGGAAGACTTCACCTAATCCAGCCGGAGCCTCTGACCGTCAAAGGCAGTCACAGCGCGCCCATCAAGCGATTGCCGCACCGCGAAGAGAGGCAAATCAAGATCCACCACGTCTTGTTCGGTGGCCGAGGGTACTCGGTGAAGCCTGGTCAGGCCTGAACCGGGAATCTTGAACTCCAAATCCTCGTCGCCAAACAAGTCGCGGATCAGGCCCTGGCGATGCTCATCAAGCAGACCAGGTGGGCTGGGAATCCGTAGAAGCGCGGTGTCCAGCCAAACGGAGTCTGTTTCCGGGTGTAGGCGCGCAATTCCCAGCGGCACCAACAAGTCGTTGATCAGGGCATCGGCCCAGGTCTCGAACTCAGCAGTATGCAAGGGATCTGTCATAAAGCTAGCGCGCTGAACGGGAACGTAATATCCGACTTCAGGATGCTCAAGGACCTGATAAATATGGCTGAATGTCGAAAACGCTGACACGATTTGAAGCAACTCAGCGACAGCCTTTTTCGAATACCAGTAGTCCGCGCCCAACATCGAGATCAAATCCAGGAACACCAGCTTCGCGGTCCAAATCACGCCGTTGACGATGCCTAATTCCGCGATCAAGAGGTCCTCAGAGCTGTCTTCGACATCTCGCAGGCAACCCGCGCCCGTGAGCATGGGTTCAACGCCATCGTAGCGCATCCAAATCGGGGTAAATTCCTTGGCTCGCTTCAAAACCTTGAGCATCAGGTGACGCCAGACATCGTCGAGCCCGACCGCTTTGGGCAGATTTTCGTCGACGTGGGTGCCCACGAACCCGGTACACCACTCGAAGAGCACGTGTCTGACAAACGCAGGTCTGGGAAGATCGAGCGTCGTTTC
>JBFFMO010000637.1:0-3451 GCA_041554035.1 Allomicrovenator sp.
CCTAAATACGCCGCGACCCTAAAGAGCAGCCACAGGTCGATCGTCTTATTCTGGCTGCCCGACATGCGTGAAACACCGTCGGACCTGGCTTCATCAGATGCTGACTTCCACGTCCCTGCTTTATCTGATGCTCCGTTTTCTGCAAACCAAGCGGCAAGGCTCGACCAAACTTGCTCGGATCCTCCGACGTTGGGAAATGCGGCTCGCTGATACCCGGCGATGCGATTCACGGTTTCCAGGTCTTTGGCCTCAATGGCGAGTGCCATGGCTTTTTGAAGGTCCCCGGTGATGCTCACCAGCAGAATCGGGCTCCACAACGCCTCAGGACGAACGCCGGCCTCCTTCATCCGCCCTACTGCTCGCCCACAAACGATCGCAGCCTGCTCGCCACGATGGGCGCGCTCCAGCACCCCGCAAACCATGAGATCATCGGACCAGTTGAGACTACGGTGCCGAGCCCGATCGAATGCCGCGTCCGCTTCAGTTTCATTTTCCAGAATCGAGTACGCCAAACCGACGTAAGCGGAAAGAATAGGGTTTGTGAGGTCGACCTTTTCTGCCTCAAGCAGCTTCAGCAACACTGGCCCCCACTCGCTTGGCCCAAGCATCTCGCGCGTCTCAGGGGGCAAGTCTTGGCTCAACCGAAGAGCCACAAACGGAAAACTTCCCCATGGACCGCGACTGGCGGTCCTTCCAGTATGCAACACTCCCACGCTTTCTGTGTCACTGCCTCGCTGGGACTCCAGTGTCACCCAGAGCTTCTCGCCGTCGACCCACAAACCACCAATGGTGGCCGGATATTGCGTTCGCTTAACGATGTGGCCGTCGCCATCGAGTTCCAGAACATCTCCGCCAATGGCGTAGTACCAGGTTTGTCCGACCAGAAACGGCCCGTGAAGACCAGCGCCACGTTGCACCGAACGATGCGTGACTCGCCACAACGACTGCCCATCATCTGCCTTGGCCTCCAGTTCTCCGGTCTTTTCTCCGGCTTCGTTCAAGACAAGGCTAACTTTATATTGGGGTACGCCATTGGCGCCCACGCTAGAAGTTTCGTCCGACTGCGCAAGCGCATCAAAGGGAGCCAAAATCATTACAAAAAGGCACGCGATCAGCCAAAATATGCCGCCATCGAACTTCGTGGTCATCCAAGCACTCCATCAAAAAACCAGAGTACTCAGTTGGATCTGTCTGGGCAATCGCCCACCCGCTGACTATTTAGAGGAAATTCCGCTGAATACTGATCGAACCCGTCACACCAGCACGGGGCAGGTTCTTGCCCAAAAGGACATCCGAACCCAAAGAAAAATTCGCATCCCAAAATGGAAATGCAATGGATTTGCGGAAAAGGCCGCCGATAAAGAGGCGTTTTCGGTCGCTGTCGTCGATCTTGATGTCTTGGGTACGTAGATTCTCGGTGTACGTGAAACGCCCATACAGCCCGACACTCCAGAAAATACTATGCTCATAATTCCAACCTAAAAGTCCCGACCATTCAGCCCCAGGCTGGACGTCGACGGTATTACGACCGTTCGTGACTTCATGCGCAAAAGAGTACCTGTAGTCACCGTTCATCCGCAGTGCGTGAACCGGAGTGATGAATTTCGTGACACGCAAACCACCGCCCAGAGTCGTTCCTCCTGGGCTTGTGACGTCCGCAGCGAGTGGATCGGTGCTCTCCCCCAGATGGGTGCCTGTGGGGAAAGTCCCTGAAAGTGCCACCTCAAAAAATGGCATCCAGCTCTCCAAAATCCCTGCCATCGGATCTTCGAGGAACAGAAATCCAGAACTCCACGCCAAGTCGCCAATCCCAGTTTTGATGCTACTCAAGTCATCGGAAGTGCGACGCTGAACGTGCATCGGAGCCGAAGCTCCCACACGCAAACGTCGGTGGAAGGGACGAATTCCCCCGGAGAGCGAGATGTTGATATCGTCGCTGCTCGAGGACTCGAACCCCTCGTAGTCGCCTGATTCGCTAAAAACTCCGGTTCCGTGGTCGAGCCCGACCGCTGCTTGGATCATTGCCTTATGACAACGCCCAACGACGCCAGCTTCTCCCGCGGAAGTCGCGCTGCAGCAGGCCTGGGCGAGCGCCTGTGATTCGCTCAGAAAAACCAGACAAAAAACGACCCATATTGGACTTCTCATGGGGAACCTCCGCGTTCAATGACGCTGGGGTTTGGCGCAATACGCGTCAGAAAAAGCGAGCGTTATTGAACCACCTGAACCGAGAATGTGAAGTCCCGGTCATCGGCGGCGATTTGAAGGTCCCAATCTCCGCCCATATTGAACGTCACAACCGCGTCGTACGTGCCGGTTCCGGTATTTTCGACGGTGGTTGGCACAGCAGTGCCGTGCCCGTGGGCAGGCATCCATCCCGTCACTTCAAAGCTCGTGGCGTCCACGGGACCGCTTGAGTCTTTGAGCGTGAAAGCAAAGGTATTCGCCCCGACTTTCAGGACCTCTACAGCTGCGTTCATCTCAAGGGTGAATCCATCGATCGTTTGCATAAACGCTGGTTCAACCGAGTTATTCGTCGAGTTATTGGTCGCTGCGTTATTCGTCGCGTTGTTGGTCGCGTTATTTGTAGCTGCGTTGTTGGTCGTCGGGTTATTCGTCGCGGTATTATTTGAGGAATCATCGTCATCACCGCAACCGATGGTGAACGCAAGAATGGCTACTACTAAGACTCTTTTCACTATTGACCTCCTGCGTGGCGATTAACCACGATATTTAATGACTGCACGGTCTCTTGACTGGTCCCGTTGCCTTTCCAAATCACGCAACCAGACGCGTCGAGCACCACCGTATAAGGCAGTGATGATGGGTCCGCGGCCTTTAACAAGCTCGTATCGCGGTCCCAGAGCGTCAAAATATTCAATTGCCATTTGGCCATGAACGCCAGAATTGCCTGAGCGTCATCTTCTGAGTTAATCCCCACTATTTCGACGCCTTCGTATTTATCTTTTAACGTCTGCAAATGACGAAGATTCGCAATGCACGGCGGGCACCAAGTGGCCCAATATTCCACGATAACAAGCTTTGCGTTCAACTTACGAATATCAAGGAATTCGCCCGTCAACGACTTCGCGGCCAGCACGGGGCACTCACCCAAATCATGAGCCAACACGGCCGGTGGGCAGGTCAGCATCGCCATCAGAGCAGCGAGCAATGGAAACAACTTCATGCGGACTCCGTTTCGACATCCGCTGTGCAACTTATTCACCATCCCGAATGCGGCGTATGATCCACGTCACAAAACCATCCAAACCTCCTGCGGCAAATTGTCGCAGGCGGAACTCAAACGTGTATCGACGCGTGTACACATGTTGGCCATCTCCCCAATGTGTTCGAACGGCCTCTCCAAAATCACGATTTTTTTGGATGGCCGCTGGCTTCGGGAGGGTGCACTGAATGCCAACCGAATCTACCAAAACCCGGGCGGGGAAGG
>JBFFMO010000638.1:0-3450 GCA_041554035.1 Allomicrovenator sp.
ACTCGGGTGTTGACCGATGCCATCAGGAAAGGGGCGGTCCAACCACCGATTATGGGGTCAAAGCCCGGCTTGAAGTCATCGTACCCGTCCACCCCTTTCTTATCGTCGGCCGGATTCAAGGCGTAGGGATGCGCCACTGCGCGGCGAACGGAGCGGTCTTCGGACTCGTCCAATAAATTGATGATGCTCGCGACGGTTCCGCCGCTGAACCCACCTTTCACATACATCACAAAGGCGCCCACATTCTCGGCGTAGACACCTTCTTGTTTCTTGAACTCGTTTTGAGCGCAGAGGACGCCAAGGTCGCTTGGAATCGAGTCGAACCCGCAGGTATGAACGATGCGCGCCCCGCTCGCCTTCGCGTCTTCGTGGTGTGCGGCGATCATGCGCTGCATCCACTGCACTTCACCGGTCAGGTCGCAATAATGGGTCCCGTTTTCGACGCAGGCTTTTACCAGGTCGTCTCCATAAGTGGCGTAGGGTCCAACCGTGGTGGCCACGACTTTCGTTCGGGCGGTCACAGCCCTGAGCGATTCCAAATCGTGGGCATCGGCCACCAAGACCTCAGGAGGAAAATCGGTAGAGAGGGTCGACTTCAACGCCTCAAGCTTGGCGAGAGACCGGCCGGCAATCGCCCAGCGAGTCTGCCCCACTTTTGCGAGGTACTCCGCCACCAGACCTCCCGTGAAGCCCGTGGCACCGAACAAAACCAGATCAAATTCTTTCTGCGTATTCATAGCGAACCCCCAACCTATAGATCCCAATTTCTTAAACCACTCATGGACGCCATTTCCAAAATCCTGTTGCTTCGAAACCTTGCGTTCACTAATTTCCGTCCCTCGATAGTGTACCCATCGCGAAGTGTCACGGACACAGCGACTCGATCTCCATTTTTGGAACCTGTAATGAAACGAACTTTTCTAGTGCTGACACTTGGATCTTTGGCCCTAAGTGCCTGCAGCGACGATGCTGCGAATGCAAATAACGCGACCAATAACGAGACGACTTCGACCAATAACGGAACGACTTCGACCAATAACGGAACGACTTCAACCCATAACGGGACGAACTCGACCAATAACGGAACGACCTCGACCAATAACGGAACGACCTCGACCAATAACGGAACGAACTCGACCAATAACGGAACGAACGACAGCTGCGACACCAACGGGTTCACGCTCGTCGACCCGCAGCTGTACCTGGAGACCCCGGACCTTACGCTGTCGGCATTATCGTCGACCACGAGACCATACGATTCCTTTGACCTTGAGTTTTATGGCCCCGATTCACCGCTCGAGAAAGGGCCTGGGACCTATCTTCTGGGTTCGACCGTCGAGGACCAAAACTACGCAAGCTGTAATAATTGCCTCATTCTAAGGCAGAACTGTGACGCGAATGTTGGCTGCGAAACCATCTATTTTGCCAAAAGTGGGGAAGTCATTGTCGATGCCGTGACGCTCGTCCCAGGCGTCTTCACAGGGAGAATCGTCAACGTGATTCTTGAAGAAGTTGAATTTGGCACCGAGACGTTTGAGACCATTCCTGTGGTTAATGGCAAGACCTGGTGCATCGCCGAAACCGCATTCGATGTCGTATCAGAGTAAATGCGCCCGGACCGACCTCCGCAAGTCGTCACCTCACAACGAAAATCGCCCCAGACCCCGAAAGCGTAGCGGGGCTAGCAATACTCGGGCGCAAAGGCGTAATGCAGAATTCTGTTGCATCACAATTCCACGTTCACTACCTTCCGCCGATATTTCGATAGTTTATTCATCGCCCTGAGTCATGGGCGCGGCAAAAGAAGCCGCTGTTTCGGAGAATCATTTATGAAAAGAACCCTATTACTACTGAGTTGTGGACTTTTGGCCCTGAGCGCCTGTGGCAGTGATGATGACGGCAAGTCAAACAACACGACCAACAACACGACCAACAACACCACGACCAATAACGGTACGACCTCGACCAATAACGGTACGACCTCGACCAACAACGGAACCACTGGGACCAATAACGGAACCACGGGAACCAATAACGGAACCACTGGGACCAATAACGGAACCAACACGTCCTGTGACATCAACGGATTTGAAGTCGGGTTTACTGACCTCGGAGTCGACGGCACAAGCGCTTACTTGTACGCCGCCACCACCGAAGCTGAGCCAAACGACTTCTTCTCGCTTGAGTTCATCGAAACCGCGGCTGGTCCTTCACCCCTTGATAACGGCGTGGGAACCTACGAATTCGGCTCAACCACTGACGACCAGAACTACGAAACATGCCAGACATGCTTGTTGATGGGATCGAATTGCACCGCCGATGCGGGTTGTGATTCGTATTACCTCGCCACAAGTGGTTCGGTGGAAATCACCGCGGTTGACCTTGCGTCGAACACGCTCGCAGGCCGCCTTGTGAGCGCAGAACTCGAAGAAGTCACGGTCGATTTCGACACGTACATCTCGACACCTGTCGCAAACGGAAAATCATGGTGCGTCGCAGACGTCGCATTCGACACCACTCCTGAGTGCGTGGTTGATGCCGATTGCACCGACCCCGCAAAGGGAATTTGCAGTGAAAACGTATGTGTCGGTTGCACATCGTCATTCGATTGCACCGACGCTGCTGCTCCGGCTTGCATCGAAGACGCCACGACCGGCGACCTGTCTTGTGGCGCCGTGATGGAGTGCACGGGAGACGATGCCAACGAAGAAGACGATGGTCCGGCCGGCGCGAAAGCACTTGTTTCGGGAACACCATTCACTGGCGGTATCTGCGAAGGTAGCACCGGTGCAGAGACGGACTGGTTCACGATCACCACGACCGAAGCTTCGACGGTTGAAATCAGCCTCTCCGCTGACGCCGCCGTGAATCTTGATCTTTTTGTCGGCGATATCGACGGAAACCTCCTTGGTTCGTCGCGCACCGACAACGCCATCGAAACCGTCGTCATTGGCATCACCGCACCTGGCACGTACTACGTGTTGGTCGCCCCAATTGACACTCAGACCGTGGGCGGCGGATTGGTCGCTGCGCCCTACACCATCACCTACACCGCCACAGCTGCTGAATGTGCGATCGACACCGACTGCACCATGCTTCGCCCGTTCTGCAACACCGACACACTGCTTTGCGTGAGCTGCCTTGACGACGAATCATGCACCGATCCAACCGCACCGGTCTGTGTCGTTCAGCCAAATAATAATGTTTGCGGTTCGTACGACGAGTGCACCGGCGACGACAATTTCGAGCCGAACAGCGATGGCCCTGCCGGCGCTTCCGAAATCATTCTTCCTTCGACGACGAACGCCAAGATCTGTGGAGACACGATCCTCGGCATCTCGGAAAACGAAGCCGATTGGTACCAGTTCACGATTGCTGCACCCACCGACGTTCGCGTGACCATGACATGGCCCGTGCTCGATGTGACCACTCCTGATCCTGACCTCGACA
>JBFFMO010000639.1:0-3428 GCA_041554035.1 Allomicrovenator sp.
AATGCGCCCTCCAGCTGCTGAAGCTGCTCTTCGAATACCCGAGCCGATGCGCGCCGCGCTTCAAGGAAGCGGTCCGCATCATGGGCATTATGGTCGGCGCGATCCAAGTAGAGAGTCGCCAAAGCCTGGAACGATTCCAGAGTGGCGATCTCGCGGTAGATCGACTCAAGAGCCGACCCAGCACGTTCGTGCAAGGGATCGATCTCCAACACCAATTCGTAATAACGGGCCGCACGTTCGCGGTCCAAAATCTTGGTTTCCCAGATCTCTGCAATCTGCAAAAGCAGGTCAATGCGGCCTTCCGCGTCTGACACGCGATCGAGCTTCATCTCCAAGATTTCAGCGGCTTCCTCCCACTGGCCTTCGGCCAAGAAGAGGCGTTCCAGACTCTCGAGCGCTCGCTCGTGACCCGGATCGTGCGCCAGAACCTGCTTCCAAGCCTGGATCGCTTTGTCGGTGGCCATCAAGGTGTCGCCCTGAATCTCGCCGAGTTGCTCCCAGTAGACGAGCATGTTGGCGGCGTCGACTTCTGGATGCTCGATCAAGAGATAGAGAACCGCAGCAAGCTCAGCGAACTCAGAAGCGTTCATGAAGAGCTGTCGCACTGCAATCAGGGCATCGAGATGATAGGGGTCGATTTCCAAGACCTTACGCCAGGCGTCGATCGAGGCGGAATCGTTTCCAAGGTTATCCGACCAGATCACACCAAGGCTCTCATAGAGAGGCAACTGGTCATCAGGCAGCAAAGTCAGTTCCACCTCACGCTCAATGACTCCAACGAGGTCGGTCCACCGTTGTTCCTCGGTGTACAAACGTCGCAATTGCTGGAGCGCCTGAACGTCGTCATCGCGCATCTGCAAAACACGATTCCAAAGATCGACCGCGTCGTTCTTACGATCGAGCATCTGCTCGGCGATCGCGGCCATCTGTGCATAAAGATCTGCACGAGCCTCGGGGTCATCCTGAGCTTCAGCGTCGCGCTCCATGACGTCATAGAGAGCGTCCCAACGCTCAAGCTGGTAGAAAATGCGCTGAAGAGCCTTCAACGACTCCATATGAGCAGGCTGGATATCCAAAATGGTCTGGTAGGTCGCCACGGCATCATCAAGCGCGCCAAGCTGGCCTTGATAGAGCTGCGCAAGACGGAAACTAAGCGCAACGATCTCCTCTTCGTCATAGGTGCCGGCAATGCGACGACGAAGGATGTCGGCAAGCTCTTCCCAGCGTCCCTGATGCTCATAGATGCGGTCCAAAGACTGCAAAGCATTGGGTTCACCGGCATCCAGAACAAGTACGCTCAGATAAGACTGTTCGGCTTCCTCAATCAGACCAAGCTGACGGTCAAAAATGCCCGCGACCGCCAAATACAGCCCGGCCGAAGCCTCGTCGTCGATCTGCGGACTCTCCAGAGCATCCAGCAAGAGCTGCGCTCCCGCCCGCCAGTTATCGGTCTCACCCGAAAGACGCAGAATTTCCGCAACCACGGCCTCCTCGTCTGGCTTCTCAACCAACGCCTTTCCGTAACTTGCAAGTGCGCTTTCGGCGTCGTGGAGTTCCTCAAGGAACGTGCGCGCAACGAGCATCCAGATGTCGAATCGCTCGGACGGATCTTCGATCAACTCAAGTCGCTGAACGTAGATCTCGACAAGTTTGGAGTGCTGCCCGCGGCTTGAATAGAAAGGTTCAAGGATCGCAGCAACCTGCTGCACGGCCTGACCCGACATGAACATCTGCTCAAGGTTCGCGATGGCCTGCGGATTTTCTTCATCTTGAAGAAGAATCGCTTGGTAGATTTCAAGCGCCGCATTCTCGTCTTCCAACGCGCTCTGGTAGAGCTGCCCCAAACGAAGCTGAAGCGCCAGAAGCTCTTCAGGATCATTTGTGTGCATCACGCGGGTACGAAGAATCTCAGCCAACTCAAGCCATTGGCCTTCGCGCTGATAAAGGCGGTCCAAGGCTACAATCGCGGCCTCATCGGAGGGGTCGCCTTCGAGCACACGCGTGAAACGTGTGATCGCCGATTGTGGGTCGTTGAGTTCCTGCTCGAAAATCCTTGCAACCCGCAGCTGCAACACTCGAATCGAAGCGAACGCCATGAGGTCATCGATTCGCTGATCGAGTTTTTCAACCAGCGGCTCCCAGAGATCCAATTGCGCGGCCAACTCTTCGAGTTTATCGAGAATATCTTCGCGGATGGGGTCGACTTTCAACGCCTCAGCGAACGTCTCGAACGCCGAAAGAGAATCGCCAAGCCGGCTCTCGTAAATGCCACCGATTTCATGATGGAGCTCAAGTTTGCGCTCCACGTCCTCGGATGCTTCGTTCAGCAGTCGATAGACATGAATCAGTTTCTCCCACTCGCCGGCATCCCGATAAATCGGTTCCAACACTTCGGCGGCCATCGCTTCGTTTTCACCGCGCGAAATCATGCCCTCGAGCGAGGTCGTCGTTTCGACGTGGAAAGGGTCTTGAACGAGGACTTCCCGATAGGTTTCAATCGCCTTGATCGGATCAAAGAGATGGGTCTCCCAGAGTTTGCCGATCCTGAATTTCAGGCTGTTGGCTTCGTTTTCCTGAGTCGCCAGCATGAGCTCGGCGTCCAGTGTTTCAAGAAGCTCACTCCATTGTTCGGTTTCCTCAAAGAGTTGGTCCAACTGCATCCAAGCGGCGCGTTCTGCGGGATCGATTTCCAGAACCTTACGGAACACATCGATGGCATCGTGCGGCTGCTCAAGCGCTTCGCGGTAAATGGCACCCATGGCGTAGAAGAGGTCCTTTCGTGCCTCAGAAGCCTCAGAGAGCTCGACCTTACGTTGATAGGTCTTGAGGAGATCTTCCCACTTCTCCAAATCCCGATAGAGGACTTCCAAGCGATCGATGGCATGCAAGTCGGCGTCATCAAATTCAAGCGCACGCAGATAGACGTCGATCGCTGCTTCAGGCGACTCGATGAACTCTTCGTACATCACGCCAGCCTGATGCATCAGGGCACGCTTCTCATCCGCATCCTCGATCAACTCAGCCTTGGCGGTGAGCACTTTAACCAGCTCCGGCCAATTCTGGGTCGCGCGATAAATGCCCTCAAGTTCGACCAAGGACTCCAGGTCATCGGGGAAAAGAGCGATCACTTCGTGAAGCCGAGCAGCAGCGTTTTCGCTGTCGTCCAGGTCTTTTCGGTAGACGGCCGATGCGCGCCGCAGGAGGTCGCGCTTAACGCTTGGCTCCGTCTGTTTCGCAGCTTCGTCTTCGAACACTTCAACGACTGAAGCCCAGGATTCGAGGGACTCACCGAGGCGGTAGATCGCCTGCAGAGTGCGATCGTTATCCACGCCGTAATGCAGAGCTCGCGCGAAGGTCACGAATGCTTCGACCGCATCACCGGCGCGAACTTCCTGAAGCGCCGCAATGCGGTGCAACAACATGACAAT